>JAHYJM010000049.1 GCA_019428945.1 Bacillota bacterium
ATGCTTTCAGTTTGATTATGCAGATGGAAAAACTCACTTTTCCGGAAGCGGCAAAATTATTGGCCAGGCGAGCCGGAGTAAAAATTCCCGAAAATAGAATAACTTCTCCAGCTCGGGATCAACAAAAAGATAAAATATACAAGCTTAACCTGATGGCAACCCGCTATTATGCATATCATCTAAAAAAAACTGCCTCAGGGAAAAAAGCGCTTAACTACTTGTTAAAAAGAGGTATTAGTGAAAGGGCTATAGAATTGTTTATGCTGGGTTATGCCCCGGCAGATTGGACCGGTTTTTTTAATTTTGCCCAAAAAAAAGGGGCTTCGCCGGAACTTATGGTGCAGGCCGGACTTGTTTCGCCAGGGAAAGAAAAGGGTTACTATGACCGATTTCGGGGAAGAATAATATTTCCAATTTACAGCATCAGCGGAAAAGTGGCCGGTTTTGGCGGACGAGCCTTCGATGATAACGGAAAAGGTGGCCCCAAGTATTTAAATTCTCCTGAAACAATCGTATTTAGTAAAGGAGCCATGCTTTACGGCCTAAATCTCGCCCGCGAGGAGATCAGAAAAAGTAAAAAAGCAGTTGTTATGGAAGGTTATACTGATGTAATTACAGCATACCAGGCCGGTATCAGAAATGTTGTCGCTTCACTTGGCACTGCTCTTACAGCAGAACAGTGCAGGCTGCTGCGAAATCAGGCTGATACGGTAATTACAGCTTATGATTCAGATACCGCGGGAGAGGCTGCTACCTGGCGAGGTCTGGTAGTGCTTCAGTCGACCGGATGCCTGGTTCATGTTGCTGATCTGCCGCAGGGCAGTGACCCTGACAGTATGATCAGAGAGAAAGGGGCAGAAGCTTTTAATAAACTGATTGAAGATTCAATCCCCCTTATTGAATACCGGCTTCAACGTTTAAAAGAACGCTACGACCTGAATACTGAAAGCGGCCGGGTCAGATATACAGAAGAACTGATGCCCTTTCTTGTTGCAGCAGTTAATCAGGTAGAACAGGATTATTATCTTAAGAAAGCTGCTGAAGAACTTGGGGTTGAAGAAGGGGCTCTTAGAAATGAATTGAAAAAATACCGCCGCAGCAGCAATAAATATAGGGAAGAAGGAAAAAACGACTCTTCAGAAGAAGTAAAGACAATTGCAATTCGCCCTGCAGAAAAAATATTAATATCTTTAATGCTTCAGAGCAAGGAAATAGCGGAGCAAGGGCGAAATCTTATTAAGTCCGATTATATCGAAGATTCGCTTGTTAAGAAAGTTTTTGATGAAATATGGAACCTTTATGAATCCGGTGAAGTCGTTAGTGCTGAGAAGTTGCTTAACCGGTTTGAGGACAATGAATTGGTCAGGCTGGTTTCTATGGCGGCGACTGATCCTGCTTTGCAGGATCTTCAGCCCCGGATAGCGAAACGTATGGCTGAGGATTCAATTGAATACCTTCAGCGTTTATGGTCAGCAAAGCAGCAAAGAGAATTAAAGAAAAAGATTAAAGAGCTTGAGTCTCTCGGCCTGAATGAAGAAATAGAGAAGCTTTTGCGAGAGCATCAGCATCTGCTAACTAATAAATACGGCAGCCCTTACCGTTCTGGAAAAGGAGGGGATTTCAATGGCTAAGGATATAGAAAAGACAATTACCCTGGAAGATGCACAGCATGAGCTGGTTGAAAGAGGTAAAAGCAAGGGTTCAATCAGCTATAAAGAAATCATTGAAACCCTGCAGCCATACGATCTTTCGGTAGAGGTTCTGGATAACTTCTATGATCGACTTGCTCAATATGGCATAGATATTCTAGATGATCCTGCTACTAATGAACGAGAATCATCTGACGACGACAGCGATGATGATTCTAAGCCTGATGTCAGTGGTATTGCGGCTGTTCCTGATGGAGTAACTGTTAACGATCCTGTCCGTATGTATCTGAAAGAAATCGGGAAAATACCGCTGCTTACATCTGAGGAAGAAATTGAACTGGCGCAGGCTATCGAGCAAAATAATGAAGATGCCCGTCGCCGTCTGGCTGAGGCCAACCTGCGGCTTGTTGTTAGCATTGCGAAAAAATATGTGGGACGGGGCATGCTTTTCCTGGATTTAATTCAGGAAGGTAACCTGGGTCTGATTAAAGCAGTAGAGAAGTTTGACTACCGAAAAGGCTATAAATTTAGCACTTACGCAACCTGGTGGATTCGCCAGGCAATTACCAGGGCGATTGCCGACCAGGCCAGGACGATCAGAATCCCTGTGCATATGGTTGAAACAATAAATAAGCTAATCCGGATATCGCGCCAGCTGGTACAGGAGCTGGGTCGTGAGCCAATGCCTGAAGAAATTGCCCAGGAAATGAACATCAGCGAAGATCGTGTCAGGGAGATCCTAAAAATTGCCCAGGAACCGGTATCTCTGGAGACACCGATTGGCGAGGAAGACGATAGCCACCTGGGAGACTTCATAGAAGACCATGATGCCCAGGCTCCTGCTGACGCAGCAGCTTTTGAGCTGCTCAAAGAACAGCTCGAAGATGTGCTTGATACACTCTCGGCACGGGAGGAGAAAGTGCTGCGGCTCCGTTTTGGTCTTGATGATGGCCGTTCGCGCACGCTTGAAGAAGTCGGTCAGTTTTTCGGGGTAACCCGTGAAAGAATCCGTCAGATAGAAGCAAAGGCTTTGCGTAAACTGCGCCATCCTATGCGCAGTAAACGCCTGCGCGATTATCTCGAATAAAATCTTGAAATAATTACCCTGCATGCCGGGAAATAGTCTTGACGGGTTAAGCAGCATTAAGTATAATACTTATGCCAGTAATGCTCCTCAGTAGCTCAATGGCAGAGCGACCGGCTGTTAACCGGTAGGTTGCAGGTTCGAGTCCTGCCTGGGGAGCCAGAAAAATCAAAGGCAGCACTTCTAAAAGGAAGTACTGCCTTTTTATATGGTTACTAGGTGTTGATTCTTCCAGCTGCCAAATTCTACGATAAAATATAGGAGACCGGTAAACGCAGTTTCTTCCTACACTGCCTGTTTATCTTTGCGCCAGTCGCAGCGGTTTCGCTTTGAGCAGAAATCACAGGGAGAGACTGAGTCGTTAAGCTTGTTCCCACGGGGTATCACAAAAGAAACCGATTTTCGCGGGATCATCAGGCAGCTTTCAGTCAGCCTCATGCCGATTACATCACCTGGTAGAACCTCAAACACCTTGCGCTGTTGTTCAATCGGCCATCCTTCCTGGCCCGGCTGGGCACGCATCCCCAGATCCAGCTTTAGGTTACAGGCTTCAGCGCTGATAATGTCCTCAACGGTGATTGATACTTTGCGGACGGCTGCAATACCAGCGCCATCGAGGGCAAGAGCTTTGACCGGATCCTCGCGCATCATTTTTTCAACCCGCTTTTCAAGAGCTTCACCGATTGTACAGAGGGCGATATAAAGGTGGTCTGCCCCGGCCAGGGCCCTGGCTACCAACGAACCTTCAAAATAACCGCCTTCAAAACTGATTCTTTTATGTTCGAATTCAGTTACATTAACAACTGTGTAAAGCGCAGCAGGTTTTAGTAGTGAGTGGGTCTCTTCAATAACCGATGCTGCAGTTTCCTTCAGCCTGCCTGATGCGCGACCGGGATCGATACCCTGCCCTTTCAATACATCTTCTGTTGTGAGCTGAAAATCAAATTCGCTAACTACTTTATACATATAATATGCCTCCTGTTGTAAACAAACCTTTTTTTATTTTAACCTTAATTAAGGTTCTTGACAATGATCTATGGGGTATGTTAAACTCATATAGCTTGAGAATAAGTGCTCTTTTAAAAGGCCATTTGTGACGATGAGGGCCCATAGCTCAGCTGGAAGAGCTACCGGCTCATAACCGGTTGGTCCCAGGTTCGAGCCCTGGTGGGCCCACCATTCTTGGCCCCTTCGTCTAATCGGTTAGGACACCAGCCTTTCAAGCTGGCAGCAGGGGTTCGAATCCCCTAGGGGTCACCATTATACCCGGGCGAATAGCTCAGCTGGGAGAGCACCTGCCTTACAAGCAGGGGGTCACAGGTTCAAGCCCTGTTTCGCCCACCAGCAAACATAAGGGTTTCAGGATTATAAAAATCTTGAAGCCCTTTTTCTTTTTAAACTTAGTGGCACTTTAATAAGCTGGAAAAAATATTAGATGCCTGTAGGTATATTGTGAAAGTTTGCATATTTGCGGTATAATAAAAGAAAAGATTAAACGTAGACTATTAATTTTTGAAGGGAGCAGTCAAGATGAAAATTTTAGTCTGTTTAGACGGGTCAGAAAAAAGCAAGAAGGTCCTGGAAAAAGCTTCTCAAATAGCAGCGGGATGTCAGGTAAATGATTTGGCAGTTATACATGTATATGAACCAAGATTGGATCCAACATCTCCCTCCTGGGGCAGCAGGAGCCATTCTTTGACAGATGAAGATAATGCATATATGTGTAGGCTGAGGGAACAGGAAAAAGAAGAGAGGCAAAAGTATTTACAGGAAGCTGTGAAGTTTTTTGAAGAAAAGAGTTTAAAGGCAAGAGCAATCCTAAAAGAAGGCCATCCGGCACACACTATTGTTTCCACTGCAACCGAAGAAGGATCAGATATGATTGTTATTGGCAGCAGAGGCCTGGGTGGTTTGAAAAAAGTATTTCTGGGTAGTGTAAGCAGTGCGGTAATCCAGGAAGCCGATAACTGCACTGTTGCTGTGGTGAAGTAAAGAGGAAGTAAGTAAATAAATAAGCATTGCCGGGCATATTATTTGTCTGGCAGTAAAAGTAATTTTGAAGGGAGTGTTATACTATGTTTGTGGCTAACGGTATGGTTGTTGGGATCATCACGGTTATATTCGGTATAATAGTGATGATTTTCCCTAAAATACTGAATTACTTAATCGGTATTTACCTGATCATAGTAGGAATTCTGGCTATAGTTCAAGCTCTGTGAGCTTGAATTGAGCATGATGGATTAACTGTAAAAGGGTTTCCGTTACAATGCGGAGGCTCTTTTATTTACAGGGCTTGCCTAAATTATGCTAATGTAAATAAACTATTCCACTTAGCCCAACGGCTCATAATTATCTAAAGTAAGATATTTTATACTCTGCAATGCTACCTTAACAATTTACTGTCACAGGTTTATACGAACTAGCTCATTCGGGTTGAAGCGTGATAGCGTTATAAAATCCTAAATCTGGAAGAGCTTGAAACTGGTCAAGTATTTTTATGAAGATTAAAATATTTTAATCAAATATAACTTATGATTAAATGATAAGTAGCAATTTAAGTGGGAATAATACCTTGATTATAATCGCCTACGTGTTAAAATAATAGTGTTGAAATAATGGATCTATCGGACCGGTGGTACAGGCCGGCCGGGCTTTGAATACTTCCGGGCTTGTGAAAATCAAAAAAAGGTGGAGGATTTATTAGATGGCATTAGCAAAAATTGTTGTGGCGCTGGGCGGTAACGCCCTGCAAAGGAAAGGCACTCCTGCTACAGCTGAGGCTCAGTTAGATGTAGTTAAGGAAACTGTTGAATTTATTGCTGAGATGAGCTGTCGTGATTACGAACTGGCAATTGTTCATGGCAATGGACCTCAGGTTGGGAATATAGTTTTGGCAAGTGAAACAGCGGCGGATGTGGTTCCGCCGATGCCTTTCGATGTATGTGGTGCTATGAGCCAGGGGTATATCGGATATCATATTCAGCAGGCCTTACGATTTGCTCTTCAGAAACGCAACAGGAATATTCCGGTAGCTACGATCGTAACACAGGTAGTAGTTGAAAAGGATGATCCCGCTTTTCAGAATCCGACCAAGCCGATTGGCGCTTTCTATGATGAAGAAGAAGCAAAGCGCGTTGCCAATGAAAAAGGGTATGCCGTTAAGGAAGATTCAGGCAGAGGCTGGAGAAGAGTAGTCGCATCGCCGATGCCAATGCGCATTGTCGAGTTTTCATGCCTTAAAGAGCTGTGGGATACAACAATAGTTATTACTGCCGGTGGTGGCGGTATTCCTGTTATAGAAAAGGAAGATGGTTCATTAGAAGGTATTGCTGCAGTCATCGATAAAGATCTGGCTGCTGCCCGTCTGGCTGATGACATCGAAGCGGATATCCTGATGATTCTTACTGAAGTGGAGAAGGTTTCTTTAAACTTTAACAAACCTGATCAGAAAGATCTGGATCATATCTCCGTGAAAGAAGCCGAAAAATACATTGCAGAAGGGCACTTTGCCCCGGGCAGTATGCTGCCCAAAATACAGGCAGCTGTTAATTATGTAAAAGGAAATCCCGGTAAAAAGGCGATTATTACTTCTCTCTTCAAATCACTGGATGCGCTGGATGGTAAAACCGGTACAGTGATCAGTTAGCAATTAAAGTCATAATGTTAAATAACTGTCACAATTAATGCGCCGGCTGAAGATTTTTCAAGCCGGCGCATTATTATGGAAGTATTTATAACTGTTTTGTCTGCAGGTATTCCAAACCATACAACGCTGTTTCAAGGCAGATTCTTTCCCGGGGAAGGCTCAAAAAATTATCGCCCAGGAGCGATTCCAATGTTTTGATCCTCAGGTAAATAGATTGGCGGGAAATATGCAGGCTTTTAGCTGCTTCAATTTTGTTATATTGGTTATCGCGCAGGGCGGTTAAGGTTTTGATCAGCATCTGATCTGCGTCCGTATAATTGCTTAACAGAGGGCCTAAATATTTTTCTATAAAGGCAGTAAGATCGCCTGATTTTTCCAATGCTATAATAGCCCTGTAGATCTGAAGGTCATCATAGAATAATAAATATGAGTTTTCAAATTTATTTTGGACGTAAAATGTGTCTTGTGCATTTTTATAGCTTAACTCCAATTTATCCAACTCAGGATAAATTTCTCCTACACTGATTAATATATTTTCTTTTGATTCAAGAAAAGCTCCTGCGGATAATTCTTTAACCAACTCGTCAAGAGCAGAGATTAGATTTGCCTTCCACAATTCTTTTTTGGCAAGGCTTGTTAAGATAAATACTATAGAATGTTTTTCAATTAAACTGAGCAGTTTGAATCCTTTTTGCTCTAAAAAAGAACGAGCTATCCCGGTCAGCCTGTGCATTTTTTCGATCTGTTTTCCCTTTTGTGTAAAAACTTGAGGGAAACTAATAAGACAGGCTACACAACCGGTCGGGTTGTAAAAGGGTTCATCTTCAAGTAACTTCTTTTCAATTGCCTGAATGCTCATCTGACCGGCGATCCACTTCTTTACCCACTGATCACGGTTACGCCTTTCTTTTTCCTGAACCAGGAGATTCTCAAAAGAAACCTTGGCCAGGTTTATTGCGCATTTGTCAAGGATTAAATGTTCGAAGCTGGTTAATCTGCGTTGATTACTGTATATTGCTATCAGGGCCGGGTCCTGTTCATGATTATTGACATCCCTACAGGCGATACTTAAGTTGTCTCGTTGTAGGTCTGAAATGCTGCCCTGACGCATTTTTTTGATCAGTTCAGAGATCCTGTCCTGTTCAGATGAAGTTTGTTTGGGGATATAAATCGGTTTTCTGTGTTTATCGATGTATACAACATTTAAGTCCAGGTAGCTGTGCAGGTAATTTAGAATGTCATTAATGTCGTGGATATTTAACATGATCTGGTGCAGTTTATCCAGAAACTGTTCCTGATTCAAGAACTGCTTATATCCCTGGTTGATAATCACTGAATGAATGTCATGAATTAAATCAATAAAACGGCAATCATAGTGTTCAGGAAATACAATTAATGGAAAGTTGTTTGCATCTGCTTTTTCGATCAACTTTTTAGGGATATCTCCATAAGTCCTGTATTTATTGTATTTAGAGCCAAGCTGAATGCAGAGAGCGCTGACATTTTTATCAATCAGCTGATCTAAAAAAATAGATGGGTCCCTGTTGTTTTTCCAACATGCTCCGGTAGTTAAAACCAGCTCATGTCCGTTAACAAAGTCTTTTGTATAAATGTGTTCTAATACGTGGACCCATTTTATTGTTCTGCCCAGTCCCCCTTTACCGGCAATCAGCAAAGCGTGTTCCAGTTGAGGAAGTTTGAGCATGTTTTCAACTGTAAAATCAACAGAATTATTCATAGCATACTCCTGACTCTGAAGATGCTGAACTATCTTTTAAAATTATGCGTAAATCATAACAAAGAAATTTTTATTATGCAAACGACTGGTATGTTTACATACTGTAAAATAATCTAAATATTAATTTTACATATTGGAAATTGCGGCAATTTTTGAATTCAGTACAATTGAAGTATCATAGTTTTCGAGCGCAGCAGCTCACTCAGGTATTGTACTATTAATTATTTTCATACAAGGAGTGGAGTGTTTCATGAACCGATGGATTACAAAAGAAATGGTTGAATATGCATTTGGAACAAACTTTACGGATCATCCTGCTGAAGTAATTGAAAAGACAAAACTGCACATCCTTGATAGCATAGGCTGCTCTCTGGGGGGCAGCAGATCTGCGATAGGACAGGCGGTTCTACCTGTTTTTAAGGCAATGGGAGGAAGTTTGGATTCAACCTTAATCGGTGGCGGGTCAAAGGTTCCTGCAGTCCAGGCGGCATTTGTTAATGGAACCAATGCCAATGCGCTTGATTTTGATGACACATACCTTTCTGATGCCATCGGACACCCCGGATCGTCAACAATACCGGCCGCTCTTGCTGTTGGCGAATGGAGAAACGCTACCGGCAGGGAAATTATAAATGCCATAATAACCGCGTACGAAGCCGGTAATAGGATCGGATTAGCTATACAACCTACAAAAGAACGACTGCGCAATGTTTGGGGTTTTGGAACCTGGCAGACCTTTTGTGCTGTAATTGCTGCAGCGAAAGCAATGAAGCTTAATCTAAACCAATTTTTTAATGCCTTTGGCACAGCCGGAGCTACAGCTCCTCTGCCCTGCACTCAAAAATGGGGTTGGGATATTAGCGAGCGTCCGATTCACTGGGTTAAGGAACCTACCGGTTGGCCCTGCTGGACGGGGACCCTGGCAGCGGTATTAGCTGAAAATGGTTTTATCGGAAACCGTTACATTTTGGATGGGGAAAATGGATTCTGGATAATGGCCGGATCTGATCAGTGTGACTATAGTAAAATGACTGACGGCTTAGGTTTAGAGTACACAATTATGGCTGATATGAGCATAAAGCCTTACTCCTGCTGCAGGTGGCAGCATCCCGCTCTTGATTGCATCGCTTTAATCAGAGCAAAGCACAACCTTGATCCGGACAATATTAAGGAAATAGAGATCAATTCTTTCTCCTGGGTAAAAACGCAGGAGGTCCGCGAGATGAAGTCTGCTGTGGATGCGCAGTTCAGCATACCTTACACGGCCGCTTTAGTTGCCAAAGGATACAAGCCGGGGCCGGGCTGGTATCTGCCAGAAACACTAAGAGATAAATCGATAGCTGCCCTGTCTGAAAAAATAAGGGTAAACATGGATAAGGAACTGGAAAGAGTATACCTTGAAGAAGGAGAGCAGACAGCCAGGGTGGAAGTGATTACCCTGGACGCAAAGCAATTTAGTGAGTTTGTAAAAATACCGAGCGGCGATCCGCGTAACCCTCTAACACCAGAGGCGATTGAAGATAAATTCAGGGAACAGGCCTCATATGTCCTTACAGAAGCCGAGATTGACCAGGTTCTGGATATGATTAAAGATTTTGAGAATCTTGATCAAGTAAATGATCTGATGGGATTATTGGCCGGGAAAAATGAATAACTTTTCCGGTCAGAATATATCTGAATGGAGGTTTGATTATGCCGCTTAAAGGCAGCTTGTTCATGGGTCCGGAAAGAATGGTATTTGGTCGTGGGGTAGCCGGGGATACGGGCATCTATGTTAAACAACTGGGTGGAAAGAAAGTATTTCTAGTTACTGATGAGATTATTGCAAAGCTCGAATCATTTTCAGTTATTGAAAATTCACTGAAGGAGCATGGCATTGAATACTATCTCTACACTGATAGTGATGTCAACCCTACCGATGTTCAGATTGATCAGGGCTGCAGGATTTACAAAGAAGAAAAATGTGACGTGATCATAGGTGTTGGTGGAGGCAGCAGCCTGGATACAGCCAAATCTATCGGTATTATAGCTAGAAATCCCGGTTCAATCAGGGATAATTTTGTGCCCAACTATGTTACAAATCCTTATGACACGCCGAATAAAAATGCCATCCCCCCGTCAATAATGATTCCGACAACTTCCGGAACCGGCAGTGATGTCGGCTGTTGGACAGTTGTAACTAATACAGCTGAGAACTACAAGGGTTTTTGCGGCGGTTGGATGTGTATGCCCAAGGTTGCTTTGCTTGATGCGGAAATGACAGTCAGTATGCCGCCGAGACTAACAGCATCAACCGGTTATGATGCTTTAATCCATGCTCTTGAAGCTTACTATCATCTCTATAAAACTCCGTTAACAGACATGTACGCATTGTCAGCGATCAAAAGGATTGCAAAATACCTGGGCAAGGCAGTTGCAAACGGTAAGGATATGGAAGCAAGAGAACAAATGCTTTTGGGCGCTACCGAAGCGGGTTTGGCCATGAATACAGGTTGTGCGCTGATCCACTCTTCCGGCTTACAGCTCACATCAAAATTCGGCTTAAGTCATGGAGAAACCCTGGCAATAATGGCCGGCCCGGTAATCAGGTTTAATATCATAGCCTGTGCAGAAAGGATGATTGATGTAGCAGTTGCAATGGGTGAAGTTGTAGATGGGCTCAGCGTGTTTGAAGCGGCAGATAAAGCAGCAGTAGCGATGCAGCGTTTTGCTTTATCGGTGGGCTTACCTGTCTCTCTTAATAAAGAACTACACAATCAGGCTAAGATTCCGGAGATGGCCAAAATAGCATTTCAAAATGATAATACTTATGGGAACCCCAGGATACCGACCCGGGAAGAACTTGAAAAGCTTTACTTAGAAGCTTATCAGGATTAGTGAAGCCGGATCAGGACTATTTAAAGGAGGTGTTTTTTTGAGTTTTCCGGATGCAAATATATTAGAAGTTGATTTAGGGAAGGGTAGTACTACCAGGAGAAATTTGCCAGGTCAGACTTACAGGCTCTACCCCGGTGGTTCGGCATTAGGGTTATATCTTCTCTTGCATGATTTAAAACCCGGGGTAGAACCGCTTTCTGAGGAGAATATTTTAGTTTTCAGCGTGTCACCTTTTACTGGTCTGCCAATTAGCGGGCAAAGCAGGATGGTTGTAACGACTAAAAGCCCACTGACCGGGACTATCGGTGACAGTCAGGCAGGGGGTTATTTCCCGGCTAATTTAAAAGCAAACAATTGGGATGCGATTGTTGTCAAGGGAAAATCAAGTGAGCCGGTTTACATAATGATTGACGGTGAGAGCGTAGAAATCAAGCCGGCAGGTCATTTGTGGGGCAAGGTGACCGGAGTTGCAGATAGTATGATCAAGCAGGAAAACAACGATGACAGTTTGGAAATAGCGCAAATCGGCCCTGCGGGCGAAAATATGGTCAGGTTTGCCTGCATAATCAATATGAACAACCGGGCAAATGGAAGAAATGGTACCGGAGCAGTCATGGGCTCAAAAAATCTTAAAGCAATTGTTGTCAAAAAAGCAAGGCGCAGTGATGTATTTGATAAAAAGGGTTTAAGTTCACTGGCAGCAAGCTCCAGAGAGCGGCTTAAGATAAATGAAACAGTCCACGGTCTGGGTCTGTATGGAACGGCAAGTGAAGTTATTGGTTTTCAGGAAGCAGGGTTTTTGGCAACTGATAACTGGAATCACAGTTTAATGAAAAATGGAGCGGAAAATCTCGATGGCACAACCATGTCTGAGACAATCTTGGTGAAACGGGATAACTGTTACGCTTGCTCAGTAAGATGCAAGCGGGTGGTAGAGATTCCAGGCAAGGTGGATCCACTATATGGCGGCCCGGAATATGAGACATGCGCTTCCCTGGGTGCATACTGCGGGATTAACAATCTGGAAACGGTATCAATTGCCAACCAATTATGCAATATGTATGGAATTGATACCATATCCTGTGGCGGGACGATTGCTTTTGCCATGGAATGTTATGAAAAAGGATTACTCACAAGAGATCAAACAGGTGATATAGACCTGAGATTTGGCAATAATGAAGCCCTGGTTCAGACTATTGAACTGATCGCTAAGCGTGAGGGTATCGGTGCCTTATTGGCTGAAGGCAGTAAAGTGGCAGCTGAAACTATAGGGCATGAAGCTGTTAAGCTTTCCATATCTGTCAAAGGTCAGGAACTGCCTGCACATATGCCTCAGATGAAACCGGCTCTCGGTTTGATCTATGCCGTTAACCCATTCGGCGCAGATCATCAATCTTCTGAACACGATCCTTCACTTGTTATGCCTGAAGAGAGCGAGGAGCGCATTAGGCTTGCCCAACTGGGAGTTCACAAAGGTTATGACAACCCTTACGTGATCGATGATGAAAAAGTGCGCTTTGCCTATTTGAGCCAGTGTTTTGTTTCGGTTATCGACTCATTGTGTTTGTGCCAATTTGTCTGGGGCAGCACCTGGCAGCTTTACGGACCTTCTGATTTAGTTGAGCTATGCCGGGAAGGCATTGGCTGGGAGACTTCGCTGTACGAGCTGATGCTAGCCGGAGAGCGGCGCTTGAACATGATGCGGTTTTTTAATGCAAGAGAAGGTTTTACTGCTGAAGATGATTATCTGCCGGATAGAATATTTGAGCCACTGCCTGACGGCCCGAATAAAGGACAGATTATCGATCGACAAAGATTTGACGAAGCGCTGAAAACCTACTACGAGTATGCCGGATGGCATGTAAATTCAGGCAAACCGAAAGATTCTACGTTGGCAAAATTATCTCTGAGCTGGCTCCTTGACTTATCATAAGGCAAGGGGAATGCTAATCACTACTCAAAGGGGGTAAGTTTATTAGCAGGATTTGAAGCTTTGAAAATAGTGATAGTTGAATAAAATATTAAGAGGCCGGTGAGCTGACCCAGAAATAAGCCGGTTAATATTCTGCAAAAGGATGGTGAAAAAGATGAAAACAGGTATGCGAGCAGGTTTTAAAGCACTGGAAGGTATGTCGTTAAACCTGTTCAGTGATGACGAACTTCAAGATATCCATCAGGCGACCTTAAGGGTGCTGAAGGAAACAGGAGTGCGTGTCTTGGCTGAAGATGCCCAGGATTACTTTTACAGCGGAGGTTGTGAGGTAGATCGCAAAAAAAGTATTGTTAAGATTCCTGCGAATTTGGTTGAAGATGCGATCAGATCAGCTCCAAGCAACTTTTTGCTTGCCGGTATTGACCCGGAAGAAGATTTCTGGCTTAAATCGGGAAGCACAGTAGCCTTTACAAACTTTGGCGAAGGTGTGGAAGTAATCGATCCTGCTACACGTAAAAGGCATCGAACCACGAAAAAAGATGTTGCTGATGTTACGAGAATGTGCACAGCAATGGATCAGGTAGATTTCCTTGAAAGACCTGTCGGCGCTAATGATGTTCCCAGCCAGGTTCAGCAAATACATAATGCAGAAGCGGTATTTAACAATACAACCAAGCATTCCATTATCGGTTCAGGTGATGCTTATAAATGCAAAAAAATTATTGAACTGGCATCTGCAATATGTGGAGGAAACGATAAATTCAGGGAACGCCCGATCTACAGTGCGAATACCTGCCCAAACAGCCCTCTCATTCTTAACCCTGATACGACAGGTGTTATCATTGAGGCAGCCAAAGGAGGAGCGCCCTGTTCTCTGGTTGATATGTTTATGGCTGGCGCTACCGCTCCGGTAACCCTGGCCGGTGCCATGGTTATTCAGAATGCAGAACTTCTCTCAGCAATAGTTTTAGCACAGTTGGTGAGAAAAGGGCATCCCTGCATTTATGGCACATCATCGCTCAGTTTTGATTTAAGAACAACTACTTCACCTGTTGGAGCACCCAGTCTCGCCTTAGTAAGTGCAGCCACAGCGAAGCTGGCCCAGTTTTACCAGCTGCCAAGCTGGGCTGCCGGTGGTTAGGCAGACAGCTACCTACCTGATGCCCAGGCAGCGCACGAGGCAACTTTAACAGCACTGGTGCCTGCTTTAGCCGGAATTAACATGATTTACGGCTTGGGTATGCTAGCCCAGGGAATAACCTTTGATTATGCTCAATTAGTTATCAGTAACGAAATAGCGAGAATGATCAAAGAAGTTATTGCCGGAATTAAAGTTGATGTAGATACTCTGGCTTTAGAAGTAATCCACGCGGTAGGTGCCGCCGGAGAATACATAAGCCATGAGCATACTTACAACAACTTTAGAGAATTAGCTTCAAATAATGAACTGATTTTCAGGGGAACGAGAGATACCTGGGAAAAAGAAGGCAGTAAAGATTTAACAGAAAGAGCTTATGAAGAGGCTCTGCAGATATATAACAACTTTAAAACTAAGCCGCTTCCCGATTCAGTAAAATCGGAAATGCGCTCTATAGTTAATGAAGCAGAAGAGTATTATGGTGTTGAGCTTAGCAAAGAATAACATTCCAGATAAAAATCTCTTTAGCGATCATAGTTAGAAAAACGACTATTATAAAAGCCCGGTTACCATTTAACCGGGCTCTAATTATTTAAGAGAGTGCTATCAATTAGACTTTGTAATTAAAATTGAGCTTTCCCAGTAGATCTTGCTCCGGCGAGTGTATCAAAATTTTTACTTTGGGTTTCTTCTGTTCCATTTATATAATCCAAGCCGTATAAGGCTATATCAAGACAAGCCCTTTTTTGGGGTGAACTGATAAAGTCAGAACCCAAAAACGTTTCAAGTACCTTTATACGCTGATATAATGACTGGCGGGCAATGAACAAGCTT
>JAHYJM010000050.1 GCA_019428945.1 Bacillota bacterium
AATATGGCACCGAGCGCCCCGATGCCGATCAGAATAATTCCGATAACATACATAACCCTGATAATTTTGGGAGTTATCATTTCCCTCATGGTGATGTCAAAAAGGGATGAAAAAAAACTTCTTCCCTCTTCCTGCATATTTACGCCCCTTCCACTAACCGGCTCAGCACCTTTCGGTTTATGCCTGTCGAATTGCGGTTCGGGATCTGAGGTTATTTCCCGGATAAATGTTCCCTCCTCCCACTCTCCTTCGATCATAGTACCGTCACTGTGTATTTCAGAGCCATAACCGTGCTTCTTTCCATTTTTCCACTCACCCACATATTTCCTGCCATCAGCCCAGGTAATAGTACCCTGCCCGTGAGGCCTGTCTTCACGCCACTCGCCAACATACTTGGTGCCATCCGGTCTTAAAAGTGTGCCCTGTCCGTCTCTCTTACCATTTTTTACTTCACCCCTGTACCGGCTGCCATCCGGGTAGGTCAAATCTTCCCTGTTCATTTATAGCCCTCCTGTCCCAAAATTATAAGCTGTTTACTCAAAAGAATATGTCGGATTTAATCCTGACGATACCTGGTTGAAATTCTTATCTGCCACGGGAATGATGCAAATGACCCATTACAAGTTAAAAAAGAAAATTGTAAATTAATTGGCTTAACTATGAACCCGTGATATTATAAGGCTTGTAAAGATTATAGCATTCTTATGTACTTTGGGAAGAAGGGATCCAAAAAGATGAACCCAAACTGGCTAGCCCTCCAAATTGAGAACAGCGCTAAATTAAAGCTTTCTGCGCTTTTAAGAGAATTGCCTGTTAAGAGTGAAACCAGAAAATCAAGGTCCGGAGAGAAAAAAATCGTAATTGTATGCCACGGCTTTACCGGCTCAAAAGAAGGAAGCGGCCAGGCTGTGACAATGGGAGAAAAACTGATAGACCATGGTTTCAGCACAATTTTGTTTGATTTTGCCGGATGTGGCGAGAGCGAAGGTTCCTGGAAAGACATAAGCCTTTCCGGTCAAATTGAAGATTTAAAATGCATTGTCAGCTGGTGCAGAGCAAGAGGGTTTAATAAAATAGTACTGACCGGCAGAAGCTTCGGGGGAAGCACAGTAATCGGATATGCCGCCCGGGACAAAAAGATCAGCGCTGTCTGTACCTGGGCTGCTGTGGCCAGGCTACAGCTTCTCTTTTCTCCTTTCGTTGGCGGTAAATTTGAAGGCGACCCTGATGAACTGATAACCATAGCAGGAGAAGACGGTGAAGTTTTCCTGAAAAGAGCCTTCTTCCAGGATCTTTTGGAGCATGACATTTTTAAATATGCCTCAGCGATTTCCCCGCGCAGACTTTTAATTATTCACGGCTCTGCTGATGATTCTGTCCCATATGAAGATGCCGATCTGATTTACAGGGCTGCCCTTGAACCAAAAGAACTCATAATTCTGGAAGGAGCCAATCACCGTTTTTCCGACCACACCGGACAGGTCTGGGAAGCTTTCTTTACCTGGCTCGACCGGCTTTAGCCTTTCTTTTCTTAAGGTATGCATCAACATCTTCTCGTGAACGGGAGTTAAAGACATCTTTTGCTTCGAGCCAACCCTTACGGGCGATGGCAACACCAAAGGCGGTGTCTCCAAACCCCTCAACCTGGTGGGCATCAGGGTTAATTGAAACCAGCAAGCCCATATTACGCACTTTCTTTAAATATCTCCAATCTAAATCAAGCCGGGCCGGATTGGCGTTAAGTTCAAGGATTACATTATGCTCAAGGGCAGCTTCAAATACCTGCTCTATATCAAGGGGTGAACTGTCACGGCCAAGAAGCAGCCTGTTGGTCGGATGCCCGAGGATGGTTACATATGGATTTGAAACAGCCCTTATTACCCTCTCTGTCATTTTCCTCCGCTCCATTTTCAACCCGGAATGAACTGAAGCAATCACAAAATCAAGTTCCTCAAGGACTTGATCGGGATAATCAAGTGAACCGTCAGTTTTAATGTCAGATTCAACACCGCAATATATGGCAATCTCCGGATACTTTTCGCACAGGCTTAATATTTCTTCACGCTGCCGCTTCAAATCGTCAGCCTGAAGGCCGCCTGCATAAAAAGCCGATTGGCTGTGATCACTGATGCCAATGTACTCAAAACCGGCATCACGGCAGCCGCGCACGATATCATCCAGTGAATCGGCACCGTCGCTGTACGTGGTGTGAACATGAAATATGCCGCGTATATCAGCTTCCTTAACCAGAAGCGGTAAAGTTCCCGCTTCCGCCGCCTCAATCTCCCCGCTGTTTTCACGTAATTCAGGCTCAATGAAAGCCAGCCCCAGGGCAGCGAAAAACTCGTTTTCAGTATGACACTCTATCAATTCATCTTCCCTGAACAGGCCATACTCATTTATTTTCATACCCATACTTTTAGCCCGTGAACGCAACGCCGTATTATGCTCCCTGCTCCCGGTAAAGTGATGCAGTGCATAAGGATACTGATTCGGCTCAACTACACGGAGATCGGCATTGATCCCTTCCTTCAGCTGAACTGAAACTTTTGTCTCACCAAGCGCTGTTACTTCTGTGACTGATGGCAATTCAGCAAAATAGTGGGTTAGTTGATCAGGTTCAGCAGTAGAAGCGACCAGGTCAATATCTTTAACTATTTCACGGCAACGCCTGATGCTGCCGGCCAGGCTCGCTTCTCCGATAGCAGTAAATTCCATTAATTTTTCCAGCAGATCCAGGGCAATCCGGCGCGCTTCGCTGTAAAAATACCTGCCCTGGTGGCGGCGCAGGAATTCAATCCCTTCAAGAATATTCTGTTGGGTTTTCAGGCCAAAACCTTTCAGGTTTACAAGACGGTTCTCACGGCAGGCATATTCAAGTTCAGCAAGGGTAGTAATTTCAAGGGTTTCATAAAGAGCGCTGACCTTGCGCGGGCCCAGCCCCGGAACTTTGAGTATTTCAAAGAGGCTCTCAGGCACACTTGCTTTAAGCTCTTCGTAGTAGGGCAGGCGGCCTGTAAGGACAAGTTCTTTCAGCTTTTCATCAAGAGCTGCTCCGATACCTTTTACTTCTTTAAGTTTATCTTCACGGACAAGCTTCTCAAGCTCATCCTCACCGATCATTTCAATTATGCGGGCTGCGCTGTAATAGGCCCGACTTTTAAAAGGGTTTTCACCCTTAAGCTCCAGCAGCACCCCAATATCCTCGAGAATCTTTGCCACCCCGTGCATTTCCAACGTGATCCCTCCCGAAAAGCCTAACAATTCATTTCAGTCGCTGATGCCACACCATTTAATCAGCATAAGCGCTACTGCACATACTGATTCAGTAATCTCATCAATGTCGGCACACTCATTTACAGTGTGAGCAAGACTTACATCACCTGGACCGTATAGAACGGTAGGGATGCCGGCATAGATATTAAAAATACGCATATCCGAACCGTATGTTACTGCTTCAAACTCTGCCATGCTGCCAATCGCTTTCCTGTGACATTCCGCCAGGCATTGTATCAGTTCGCTTTCACTGTCGATCGCTGAAGGTTCAAAAAGCCCTTCGTACCATTCAATTTCAGGCAGGTTATCAGCAAGCCAGGAATCTGAAGCTGCGGCAGCTTTAACCGTTTCTTCAAACTCTTTATGCATCTCTTCAACAGTTTCTCCGGGAAGTATACCCATGCGCCCGTGTGCCTCGAGATAATCGGGCACGCTTGAAGGCCACTCCCCGGCTTTTAAAGTCCCCACATTCAAGGGGGCAACGTTAGCCCGGTTTTCATAAAACTGAACTTTTTCAGCGCACAGATCGGCAAAGCGTTCATGTCGACCTATATCCATCGCCTTAAGAGCTTCGTAGATCAGATAGAATTTATCAATTACGTTTATACCCTTATAAGCCATGCAGGCGTGTATGGATCGACCTTTAAGAGTAATTTTAAAAGTGTGGCAGCCAGATTGAATATGGCAAATTTTTTGTTTTGTCGGTTCAAGGATAATGCATCCGTCAGCGCTGATGCCATCTTCAACCAGGGCAAAAGCTCCACAGCCACCTGTTTCTTCGCCGCAGACAGAAGCTATGGTGATATCGCCGATAGTTCTAATACCGAGATCGCGCAAAACCTTGACTGCTGTAATCCCTGCTGCCAGGCCGCCTTTCATATCAAGTGAACCGCGACCGAATATTCTTCCACCTTCATATCTGCCGCTTAATGGGTCATCATCCCAGCGGGAGAGATCCCCGGGTGGAACAATATCTACATGGCCATTTAGAATTATTGAGCTTGCCCTTTGCTTAAGGCTGTCCTTTAAAACCCCGCTTCCCCGCCTGACCCCAAGCAGTGAAAAGCGCCGTTCATAGGGGAAACCGTCGTAACTAAAACCCTTGTATTTTTCAAGTTTTTCCGGCTTTACTTTTATCAGCCTGGTTTCCATATCCAGTTCGCACATTTTCTGTTCAAGGAAAACCTGTATCTCTTCTGATTGACCGGAATAACTGCCGAATCTGACCATATCCCTGACTAAAGCAACCAGGTAATCGCGGTTATCATCAACAGCCATGCGAATTTTTTCAATCAACAAAACCCCTCCCTTTACTACTTTACAGCAACAGTTTATCATACTTTTTTAACATTATCCGAAAAATAGAAGTATTGTTCAGTTAACAGGAGAACTCTTAAACTGATTGGTATATAATCATTTTAAGAGTTTAACAGGACAAGGAGGCATTATATATGAACAGAGTGGAAAGGGCACTGATGCATGGTCTATTTATTCACCTTCACCACAACATTGATAAGGCTATCGATTTCGGTATATTCAAAGCCCTAAACGAAGCAGTGGGTAAAGTATCACCGGGCAAACTGCTAATCGGCCCTGAAGCCAATGATGACGCCGCAGTTTTTCAAATGCCGGGAGACAGCGGCCTGATGGTTGCAAAAATGGAAAGCCATTGCTCCCCATGTGTGCCCCGCCCTTATGACAGTGCGGCGACAGGCGCAGGCGGCGCGATGCGAGACGTTGTTGCCATGGGTGGAAGACCTTTATTTCTTCTTGATTTTATCGGCACCCGCCCGCTTGACGAAGAGGTGATCGTTGGCCCCTGCGGCTTTAAAGGTGCATGCACCTGCGGCGAATGCAAAATAATGACCAGCGGCGACAGGGTAAACCTTATTGTCAAGGGAATCCGTGACATGTGTGAAACAATGGGTGTTTTTGTAGTTGGCGGCGGTTTATCAACCTCCTTCAGCGATATTGTTCCTGCTGTCGTTGCAGCGGTAATTGGACGACTGGTGGCAGAAAAACCGCTGACTAAACCGGCAAAGAATCCCGGGGACAGGCTGATAATAGTAGGAGAAACCAATAACGACGGTAACGACACCCTTTACCGGGCTGGCCTGGCGGATATAATGCGCCCTGCCCTTGCACTGTTTGACGAGGAAAGGCTGACAATGGAAGCGGCGCTTGCCGCTATTCAAACCGGGAAAATCAACGCATGTTCCGATCTCGGCGCAGCGGGAATTGGCGCTGCAGTAAGTGAATCAGTGCGCTTTGGCGGGCTTGGAGCCAGGGTTGACCTGTCACTGGTTCCTGTCAAAACCAGCGGCCTGACCCCTGAAGAAATCCTTATCTGCGAAACTCAAGCCCGGATGCTTTTCCAGGTTGCTCCTGAAAATGTTGATGAAATCATAAACGCAGCCAGGTCTGTAGGGGCTCCCGTTGCTGAAATCGGCGAAATTACCGGCAGCAAAGAGGCAGTATTTTACTTCGGCGATGAAGAGATTGCCCGAATTCCCCATCAAGCTCCTGCAGAGTTACTTGAATAAAGAAATTCAGCAAAAGGGGCGCGTGCTGCGCCCCTTTATATTTTCAGTATTATTCCGTCCGGGATAAACTTTAAAAATCGATTTCACCCATTACTTCGTCAACAACGGAGCCATCAATTTTCCACTGACCGTCTTCTTTTACCATGGGAACCTCCACCACAGTAACAACTTTTTCAGCTTCGCTAATCACTTCAGTGAATATACCGACAAAAAGTTGAATTTCTTCATCTTCCGTTAAATTTTCGAGATCGATATCATCACCAAGCATAACTTCAAACAACCTGCCCATAAGCAGCTCTCCCAGTTGTTCCATGTCAGGCATTGTATTTTCCATACCGACTAAGGCGGCATCACCGATCACTTTATGTCCCGTAACATTAAAATCAGAGTTTGCAAAAATTGCAAAAAACATTTCCCGGATCGCTTCTGCTTCCACCCCTTCCTCCTCAAGGGCCATCGCTAATTCTTCAAAATCCCTTTCGAACTCTGCGGAATAACCGCTTGAAAGATAACTTTTAGCAATTTCAAGGTCAAGATTCTCAAGAGCGTTGATAAACATGACCACAACCTGTTCAGGATCCGGCTCTTCAACAAAAAACTCCTCAGCAGGCTGAGTAACGCAGCCGCCGGTTAAGATTAACCCAATCAATAAAAATATCGAAAATATCACTAGGTTCTTTTTCATATTAATACTCCTCTCTGAATCACACCAGTCAATAAACTATATTATAAAAGATATTTGCTAAGATTGCGAATACCGGTTGTCCAGGCACTGGCTTCAGGCCGCAGGTAATGGTATTATAGGCAAAAATAGAGCTGGAGTTGATTTAATGAGACCGCAGATCTGTGATTTTTTACCGATCCCGGAATTAATGCAGGCAAAAAGCATCTTGTTTATTCAACCACATCCCGATGATCTGGAAATAGGAGCCGGCGCCACTATTGCCCGCCTGACCAGTCAAGGCATTCCCGTAAGCTGCCTCACCGTCACCGATGGATCCGCCGGCACTTATGACCAGCATATGAATCCCGATCTTCTGAGCAAAACCAGACGGAATGAAACTGCAAAGAGTTCGGCTGTTCTTGGCGTTCAAGAACTGCTCTGGCTTGATTTTCCTGACGGAGGCATACTGCCTTACGAAGAAGTAAGAGCTGAAATTGCTAAGATGATCCGCCAGGTAAAGCCCCAGGCGGTAATGGTCTGTGATCCCTGGCTTCCCTATGAAGTGCACAGCGATCATATCCGCACCGGCATGGCTGCCGCAGAAGCTGCATTTCTTGCCAATATGCCCAACTTCTGCCCTGTAGATTTACAGGAAGGGTTACAGCCGCACGCTGTTGACATGATCGCTTTTTACTATACAGCATACCCGAATACATTCATAGAGGCCGGCGAATACTGGAATCTGAAATTTGAAGCTATAGGCTGTCATAATAGCCAGTTCCCGCCGGATAAAATGAACCAGCTGAGAGCTTTTCTCGAAGCTAAGGCCGCCGATTACAGTAACCAGTCGGGCAGAGATATGAGCGACCCGGTTGAAGCATTCAAGGTTCTAACACCTGCTCATCTGCATATTTTTGAGGAAGCATGGCGCTGCTAGTTCAAAGGCATTCCCTGGCCACCAATATTTTGATAAAAATCCGAAGCAGCCTGAATAAGGTTACAGATGAAATCTAAACTGAAACATTCAGCCGACCTTCGTTTAAAAACTGATCAAAAAAGGCCACTCCATTAATGGAATAGCCATTCCCGACCGTAAATCTAAGGTGTAAGATTAATCCTCTCTGTGCGTTGTCCCCAGGATAGTGTCAGAAGTGAGCTGTAGCTGAAAGATATAGTTGTAAAGAATTTCCTGGATAGTATCTGAAATATTGTAGAATTCAACAGCGGCGCCAATTGTTTTACTTTCCACATGAGGATCGGTTCTGATTACCCTGCCTGATACCGTGAACTCAGCCTCACCGGGAATAGTAATGGTCAGCATTAAATCTGCCCCGGTTTTAACCTCCGGATCGGGATTAAGCACTGCATAACAACCGCTAAGAGAGATGTCGCGCACATAACCTGCGCCATCGGTCCCTGAAGGCGTATATTTCAGTGGAAGATCTACATCAAAACGGGAAAAGCGGCGCAGCGAGGTCCGGTCAACTTTTTTTGGTTTACTGCAGACAAGGAGAGGGATTTTACCCTGCCTTACATCAATCACAAAGACATTTGTTACATAAGCTTCCTGTTTGCTATCGTCGAGACGCTTTAAAGTCAGTTCCTGGCTTTCCCTGAATTTGACCGGAACATTACCGATTATAGGTGTTTGCAGGACCAGGTAAATTCCTTCCAGATCTTCAACCCGGGTTCTGCAGTTGTTAACCGCTCCTCCTGCATCTACATATTCCAATATAATCCTGCTGCCGGCCGCAAAAATTTTTTCAATCAGAATTTCACCCGTCACGACATATCTCCCCCAATTAGCCTTAGACTGTGCAATGAAGAATGCAAGAAATATATTCAATTAAGCCCTTGCTTTCTCCAAAAGGGCCATAAATTCCTGCAGGATAGGAACTAACTTTTTTCAGCTGACAGTTTTACGCCCGCCAGGGGAATACCCTGCCGTTTTAATTCACGGTATACGAGGAAATATGTGATCAGGAAAGCAACTAAATCACTGAGCGGACGCGAATACCAGACCCCATCCAATCCGAATAATCCCGATAATATCAATAACAGGGGAATAAATAAAAGCACATCACGCAATATAGAGAGTAAAAGCGAAGGCAAGCCCCGCCCCGCTGCCTGGAAGTAGGTTGTAAATACCACCTGAGCGCCAATTAATGGAAACATAAATACCATAATCCTCATCGCCCCTGTTCCAAGAGCTATCAGCTCTCTGTCATCAGTAAAAATGCTGAGGAACAGGGCCGGCCAGCTGAAATAGATAACCCCGAAAAATGTAACAACGCCAACACTCAGTAATAAGCCTTTAACCATTGCTTCCCGGATGCGCTGCATTTTTTGGGCGCCAAAATTGTAACCGATAATTGGCAGCAGCCCCTGTGAAATACCGATCACAGGCATCAGGGCAAACATAATCAGGCGAAAAATCAAACCAAGCGCGGCTATTGGCAGATACCCATAAGCTCCAAGAATATTATTTGCTATGATCAGGGACACATTTGTTGAAACCTGCATGATCATTACCGGAAACCCGATCACATATATTTTACGGATATTTTCATAATTCAATTTAAGGCATTTAAGATTGACCTTTATTTCGCCCCGGCCGGTTATAAAATAATGAAGGATCAGAATCACACCAATTATTTTGGCAAGAACTGTTGCCACAGCCGCTCCCTGAACTCCCAGGCCAAGGACGAAAATAAAAATAGGATCGAGAATAATATTGATTAAAGCAGTAGCAATCATCACATTCATAGAAAAACGGGGATTCCCTTCCCCCCGAACAACATTATTCAGGCTCATGATTAAAAAAAACATGACCGACCCGGTTGTTATGACAACCATGTAATCTCCGGCCAGGCCAATAATTTCCGGGGTGGCGCCAAAGAGCACCAGAATCGGGTCGAGATAAAACCAACCGACAACTGCAATAATAATACCGTAGATAACTGACAGGGTAATTACCTGACCGATCGCTTTCCGGGCTACATCTTTCTGGTTTGCACCAAGGGATCTTGAGATGAGTGACGCGGCGCCAACCCCGGTTCCTATACCGAGCGCCCCTAAAAGCATCTGGAAGGGAAATGCCACAGAGAGAGCAGCAATTGCTTCTATGCCGAGCCTGCCGACAAATATCGTATCAACAATATTATAGGTGGCAGTAACAAGCATAGAAATAGTGGCGGGAACAGAAAAGCGGATCAGCAGTTTCGTTATACTTTCTTCGCCCATCCGGGTGGCATTATTCTGCATTAACCGGTTTTCCTTTCCGGAATTTAAATGATAATATAGAATACAAATGTATTTTACGCCTATTATCCGGCGCGGACAAGGCAGGATAATTTCAGGGCAAAATATTTGCCGGAACCAGCACGCTGCGCTGTTATAATACAGGCCGATTGCGCCATTTATTTTAACCGGCAGGCCGGAGGTAAAAGCTTGAACACCATTTATAAGTACATACTTTTCGATCTTGACGGAACCCTGACTGACTCCGCCGAAGGTGTAACAAGATCAGTTAGTTACGCCTTGAGCAAATACGGAATCAAAACCAACC
Organism: Bacillota bacterium; assembly: GCA_019428945.1. Taxonomy (GTDB): domain Bacteria; phylum Bacillota; class Dethiobacteria; order DTU022; family DTU022; genus JAABTH01. The sequence goes on from JAHYJM010000050.1 coordinate 10,052, forward strand.
CCGCTGACCTTAAAACATTTATCGGGCCGCCCTTGCAGCTTTCATTCCGGCAAGTCTACGGCTTCAGCGAAGAAAAAGCCCGGGAAGCAGTGGAGTATTACCGGGACTACTACAGGGAAAAGGGCATTTTTGAAAACCGGCTCTACCCGGGCATAAAAGACATGCTGAAAAGATTATCTGAAAAGGACATCAAACTTTTTGTGGCCACATCCAAACCAACACTATTCGCCAAAAAAATACTGGACTATTATGAAGTGGGCAGGTATTTTGAGCTGATAATCGGAAGCAATCTTGACGGCACCAGGGTTGATAAGACAGAAGTGATTCAAGCCGTCTTCGAAAAGGCGGAAATTCCGGATAAAAATCTTGCAGTTATGGTTGGCGATCGGGAACATGATCTGATCGGGGCACAGAAGCATAACTTAGACTCTATTGCGGTCAGTTACGGTTACGGTACCCTGGAAGAACTTAAAGCGGCAAACCCAACCGCTATTGCCCATTCTGTCGAAGAGTTATCATCAAAGCTGCTAAAGAAATTCCTGGTATCTTGAGATTTTCCCGGGTGGAATCACAAGGCAGTTATGCTGCCAGTTTCCGCCAACAAGTTTGTTAAAAAAGTCGCTCTCACCCTGGATTGCAATGTAATCAACGCCTAAAAAATTGGCTACTTCCTCTGAATATTTTTCATACTCTTCCAGGTTATCAAGGTTAGTGTCAATAAATGCGACACGCTTGTAGTGCTGGTAAGCCTGCTGGGATATCCACCTGGCGTTTTCTTCTCCGTATTTTTCCACATATTCCTGGTATTCGTGATATGGGTCTGCCTTTTGATCAATCCACCCCTTACTGAGGTAGTATGTACCCGGATCAGCGCCAAACTCTTCGTCATATTTCTCTCTCGATCCAAGAAGCAGACTGATACAGTCGTGAACCCTGGGTATTACGAGCGTCTTTTCACCAGCTTTAAGCCCATCAAGGCCCCGTGAACAGAGACCGTAAACAAACACCAACACATCGGCTTCCTTCTCTTCATCGATGCGTTTCTGCAGCTCTTCGCGCAGCTTATCCGGGGTTCTGTGCAGGGCATACTCAATATATTCCACTGGCATCTCTGCAGGTTTAATCTTATCAATTTCGTCCATCATCGTTTTGCAACAAAACAGCTTCATCTTCTGCTTCATATTGGCTCTCCTGTCAGTTATATTATGCTAATAAGTAAATTTTAGATATTGGATTAGATTCATTTATCTGTTATAATAATAGTATCTCTATAGGATTTGCTTGTCAACAGAAATGCACTTTGACCGCCATAGAGATTATTTTATAAAGAAATATATTACTATTTAGATAAGTATATTTTAAATTCAGCCGGATTCACCAAAAACAACGAAAGGTGGTTGATAGAAAAATGAAGGCTGAGAAAGAAATAAAAGAGAATAAAAGAACTGTCGACGAGGCTGCCCTCTCTGTGTTGGAACAAGATCAGAGCGGTGTGGAAACAGCCTTTGACAGATACCTCAGAATGCAGCCCCAGTGTAATTTCGGGCGGACCGGAGTCTGCTGCAGAATTTGCCTGCAGGGGCCCTGCAGGATAACCAAAAAAGCTGATAAAGGCATTTGCGGTGCCCATGCCTACACGATAGTAGCCAGAAACCTGATCAGATCGATTACCGGCGGCGCCAGCGCCCACAGCGACCATGGGCGTCATCTAGTTTACACCGTTTTGGAAATGCTTGAAGATAAAGCTCTTGCTTACGCTATAGAAGACCCGCAAAAGCTGCAGAGGGTTGCCGAAAGACTTGGCATAAACACAGATGATAAAGATGAAAAAGAAGTACTGGCTGAAGTGGCCGCCTTAGCCCTTGAAGATTTTATCAAGGCTTCAACCGACCCCTGTAAGTGGCTTGAAACAACAATAGTTAAAGACCGTGTCGATAAATTTTCCGAATGCAATATTTTACCCCGCGGTGTTCACACCACTATCGCTGAAACAATGGCCCAGACTCACATGGGCATGGATGCTGACCCGGTAAACCTAATTTTCCAGGGTCTTAAGATGGCTCTGTGCGATTACATCGGAATGCATATTGCCACAGACCTGTCAGATATTCTTTTTGGGACACCCAAACCGGTAACAACTGAAGCAAACTTCGGCGTTATGGAAGCAGATATGGTGAACATAGCCCTGCACGGCCATAACCCTCTTTTGAGCGAAATGATTGTCAGGGTCGCCAGAGAGATGAAAGACGATGCAGTCGCTGCCGGAGCCAGGGGCATCAAGTGCATGGGTATCTGCTGCACCGGTAATGAAGTTCTGATGAGACAGGGTGTCCCTGTTTTAACCAACTTCCTTTCACAGGAACTGCCCATGATGACCGGTGCGCTCGATGCCATGGTGGTAGATGTGCAGTGTATAATGCCCGGTGTAAAAGCAGTTTCAGAGTGCTTCCACACCCGTGTTGTCACAACCATGCCCAACGCCAAGATTCCCGGGGCACACCATGTCGCTTTTTCAGAAGACAGGGCAGCCGAAAAAGCGAAAGAAATCATCAACCTGGCAATAGAGGCTTTCAAAGAAAGAAAAGGCCTTGAAGTCGCCATTCCACAGGTTAAGAATAAAGTTACAGCCGGTTTCAGCGTCGAAGCCCTGGAGGATATCCTCGGCGAATTAAACCCTGATCAGCCTTTCAAAGTGATAACCGATGCAATCGATTCCGGCCAGCTGCGCGGTGTGGTGCTTTTTGCCGGCTGCAACAACCTGCGGGTTCTGCAGGATCACAGCCATAACGAGATTATCAGGCAGCTTGCCAAAAATGATGTATTAATGGTAGCAACCGGCTGTGCTGCCGGCAGCGCCGCAAAAATGGGCCTGATGAACGATGATGCCGTGGAGCTTTATGCCGGCGAAGGGCTTAAATCCTTCATTCACAGCCTCAATAAAGCAAATGAAGAAAAACTGGAAAGCAATAAACTGCCGCTGATTTTCCACATGGGCTCATGCGTTGATAACAGCAGAGCCTTCGACCTTGCTACAGCTTTGGCAAAACAATGGGAAATTGATATGCCTAAAATACCTTTCGTCGCCTCAGCGCCGGAAGCAATGAGCGAAAAAGCGGTAGCCATCGGCAGTTGGTGGGTTGCTATGGGACTCCCCACCCATGTGGGAGTTGTTCCCGAGGTTACAGGCAGCGCCCTGGTTAATGGTATAGCCCTGCAGGTTGCCGAAGATGTTTACGGAGGTTACTTTATCTGGGAAGAAGACCCGCAGAAAGCTGCAGAAAAAATACTCGCTGCTCTTGATGAACGCACCTGGAAACTGCGCATTCACCGGGGGTTGGCTGACAAGTACGAAACTGAACTATCCAAAAGTTACTAACAAATAGGAGTGATGCCGATGAGTCCCAGGGTTACTATTCTACCGGAAAAAACAGCTATTGATGTTCCGTCGGGCACATCGCTCCTCAGGGCTGCCGTTCTGGCCGGGATCGACATAAAAGCGAACTGCGGGGGAGAAGGCACCTGCGGCCGCTGCCGGGTTAAGATTAAAAGCGGAGCAGTTGAAGGAGGAGCAGATCGCTCTTTAAAAGCCAAACTGCGCGAAGAAGGCTACCTCTTATCATGCCAGGCAATAGTAAAAGATGAACCGGTTACCATATTCGTGCCGGAAACATCAAGAGTGCAAACCCACAGGGTTGTATCTGCCCATGCCTCGAAAGATGAAGAACTTGTAGCCAAAGCCCTTCTGCAGGGTTACCGGCAGGAACCGATCTGCCGTAAAGTAAGAGTAAAGCTTGAACCACCAACACTGGTAGAAAATACAGCAGATTTAACCCGCCTTCGTCTTGCCCTGAAACAGGAGCTAGGTTTTCCCCTTGAAGAAGATAAACTGCAGATAAACATATCAGCCCTACGCTCCCTTTCTGAAACCTTAAGAAACAATAACTGGGATGTGTCGGTTACACTGGCTATGCTTGACTGTTACGCGGAGATTATCAAGGTTGAACCAGGCGAAAACGGGGCTTCTCTCGGCATAGCGATCGATGTGGGCACCACCTCGAATGTGGTTTACCTGATTGACCTTTCTACCTTCCGAATCATAAACCGCCAGGGCGATTACAATAAACAGTGCCGCTACGGTGACGATGTTATCAGCAGGATCATCTACTCTACTGAAGAGACTAATGGCCTTGAAAACCTGCACAACGCTGTTACCGACACACTTAACAGCCTGATTGAAAAAGCGGTTCTTGAAGCAGGTTTTAAAAAGGAAGATATAGTTCAGGCAGTGATCGCCGGTAATACTACCATGACACAATTACTTTGGGGAGTATCACCAAGTTATATCCGGCTGGAAC
>JAHYJM010000051.1 GCA_019428945.1 Bacillota bacterium
GTTTATATCTCTACAAACTCTTAAGTTTCTTACTCTGATCCTTTAAATGCTCAAAAGTTTCACTGATCACAAGGTCCCATTTTATTGAGACCCACCTTTCCTTGCTCAGTTTTCAAAGAACAGTTTCGCTTTCTCTTGTCGCCTTATTCCGAAAACCTTCTTTTCATAGAGAGGGAGCAGCTCCACTTTCTCGCTGCCCCTACCGGACTAGCACGACCTTTGTATAATAGCACGGTTCAACATCGATGTCAAACACTTTTTGTTATTTTTTAAGAAAAAGTTTTAGCAGTAAATTAAAAGGTAAGCTCGACAAAAACAGGTATCTACCAAAGATAAAAAATGCATTTAAGGGACGCCTGAGAGCAGCTTCGGACACCGAACTCTTTAAGTATTGGCAATAGAAAAATCTACCAGAAGCAGCAAAGTTAATTGTCCTTCAAAGTGATGAGATCCCAGACAGAGAAAGCATAAAGCAATAGTTGACAATTAGTCTGCTAATGTTTTAGGCTTTAAAGTCGGGAAGAGAATAACATCCCGTATGGATATGTTATCGGTTAAAAGCATGATCATCCTATCTATACCGATACCCAGCCCTCCGGCCGGAGGCATACCGTATTCAAGAGCGTTGATAAAGTCTTCGTCCATCACGTGAGCTTCGTCATCGCCGGCTTCACGTTTTGTCAGCTGCTGCTCAAAACGTTCACGCTGATCAATAGGATCGTTCAGTTCCGTAAAAGCATTGGCGATCTCCCAGCCGGCAATAAATGCTTCAAAGCGCAAAGTTAAGCGTGGGTCTTCATCCATTTTTTTTGCAAGCGGCGAAACTTCGACAGGAAAACCTGTAACAAAAATGGGCGACAAGAGCTGTTCTTCACAGAACTCCTCGAAAAACATGTATAGAATCTCACCCCAGGGCAGTCCCTTATCAAGTTCTAGGCCGGCTTTCCGGGCCGCTTCGAAGGCAGACTGATCGTCAGGTATCTTTGAAAAGTCAACACCCGAATACTTGCGGACGATTTCAACCATCGATTCGCGCGGCCAGGGAGGGGTCAGATCAAGCTCTTTGCCCTGAAAAGTAATTTTCCCGCTACCCAAAACTTTTTCAGCAATCTGGAAAACCAGGTTTTCGGTTATTTCCATCATATCATGATAATCGGCATAGTTCTGGTAGATCTCAACAGAGGTAAACTCGGGATTATGTATTGTCGATATGCCTTCATTACGGAAAATGCGGCCAATCTCGTACACTTTATCCAACCCGCCAACTAACAATCGCTTCAGGTGAAGCTCTGTCGCAATCCGCAGGTAGAGTTTAATATCAAGAGCATTGTGATGGGTCACAAATGGCCGGGCGAGAGCCCCGCCTGCGATAGTTTGCATGATCGGAGTTTCAACTTCAAGAAAACCCCAGCCGTTCAAAATATCACGCATAGCTGAAATCATGCGGCTTCGCCTGATAAAAGTTTCTCTTACTTCCTGGTTAACGATCAGATCAACATAACGCTGCCGGTAACGCAGTTCAACATCTTTGAGGCCGTGCCACTTTTCGGGAAGAGGCCGCAAAGCCTTGGCAAGATAGGTATACTCGTTGACCTTTACGGTAACCTCTCCTTTTTGAGTCCGGAAAACTTCACCAGTCACGCCGATAAAATCACCAATATCAACCAGATCAAAGATCTCGTATTTTTCAGGGCCAACCTGATCCTGGCGGATGTAAATCTGAATCTGCCCCCGGTAATCCTGGAGATGAGCAAAAGCAGCTTTTCCATGTGAACGGATCGAGACCAACCTGCCGGCGATAGTAACCTCTTTTCCTTCCAGGGCGTCGAAGTTATCAATTATCTCAGCAGAATAGTGATCGGCTTCAAATTTTCGGCCGAAGGGTTCAACTCCTTTTTCTCTCAGCGCCTCCATTTTCCGTCGTCTGACCAGCAATAGCTCATTTAATTGATGTTGTTCCTGATCCATTATTAACCTCCAGAAAGCAATTATTTACATGATAATTTATTAACTGATCTCTTCAATCCGGTAATTGAAAGTGCCTGCAGGGACCTTCACCTCAACCTGATCGCCCACCACAAGGCCCAGGATAGCTTTACCAACAGGTGATTCATTGGAAATCTTTTTATCTGTTGGATCTGCTTCAGCAGTGCTGACTATTGTATACTCGTAGTCCTTTTTCAAATCTAGATCTTTTAAAACCACAGTAGAGCCGAGCGAAACCTGGCAGTCGCTGTTTTCATCTTTTTCCAGCAAACGCGCCCTGCGTAACATTTTTTCCAGGGTAATAATTCTACCTTCAATAAATGCCTGCTCGTTTTTAGCATCTTCATATTCTGAGTTGTCAGTTATATCGCCGTAAGAAATTGCTTCCTTGATTCGTGCAGCGACTTCTTTACGTTTAACTGTTCTAAGATGATTAAGTTCGTTTTCCAACTTCTCAAGGCCGTCTTTTGTTAAGAGTAACTCATTATTAGTATTTTCCATTAATGTTTACCTCCCTGCTCATGGTCCAATCTTTACAATGATTATAAGAGCGACTGTGCTTCTGATTTTCTCTAAGCTGTCAAAACAAAGACCGGCTTCATATGTGAGGAAGCCTGGTCAGATAAAGATAGTGTCAAGTTAACCTTGACACTTTACATTAAAAACATGAATTTTTGCTATATTATAAGGCGTTAAACAGACATTGTCAAGAAAATAGGCTGACAGGGGCAATTAATTTTTTCTAATTTTTTCTGCATGCCTTTAAAAGCAATTAAGTACATTTCTCTCACCGGGTGTGCTGTTAAAGCTCAAGGACTCTCGGCTTAAGATCAAGTTCTTTAAGCAGCAGGTTATACTGATCTTCACTTAATTCGTGATCTCCGCCAGCCATACAAACCAACAGGGCTTCCATTACATTGGTTCCGAAGGAACGGCCATCCATTTCAGGTGTAGTTGTGATCAGCGTCTTTAATTTGCGTTCGCGTAAGAATTCAACATCGTCCCGGGTTACAGTATTTGTAATAATAATTTTACCGGAAAGCTCTTCAGGCATGAAGCGATGAATAAAATGAAAATCGCCGGCAATAATATCATTTTCATTAAAATAGCGCGGAAACTTTGGTGTGTTTACTGTTTGTTTTTCTCCGGTAGGGTAGATCATGGTAAATGGCAGCTGGCAGACGATTGGCGCGAGCAGCCGGGCTATGACAGCCAACGTTTTCAGCGAAGAGAGCGGTACCGGGAGCCCAAGAATAAAGGGTAAGTCACCATAGGTCATGTGTGAACCGATCTTTTCCAAGGCCTGGGCCATACCGAGGCGGTCCATGGCGCTTATTAATAATACCTTTCGAGGTGCCTTGAAAAGATCCGTATGCTCAGCCAGGTATTCGATCGCCCGCCGTTCAAGAGTATTCTTTAAACCGGAACCATCAACAATAGGGGTCTTTTTGGCTGCCTTAACAATTCTTTTGGCATCCCGGAAGGTATAGCGCCTGTCAACTGCATAGATATACAGATCCATACCGCCAAGCCCAAAGGCATCAACTTTACCGTCGAGATCACTGATCATCTCGACCATTTTCTTCATATCGCCATCGGTACCGATACGCTCAATTTTGTAATGCTCTCCCAGCAGATCAACTGTCACTTCATGGTCTCGTTTTGATGAGCCTAGGCTGATGCCGACTACATGTTTCAAGTTAGAAGCTCTCCCTTCACTCTTTGGATAAAACTTGTTTTATTGTACTTTTTAGCTGTTCCGGATCTACCGGTAAATCGCTGTCTATTGGTGTCGGACCAAGTTCAAGGTGGATAATCTGAATATCCAGCAGCGCTTCGGCCAGGTGAAACCACTTATTCGATGTAATCATAATCAGTGTATCAAATTCCCGCAAACGGGTTACCAGTTCAAGCATACTATTAAAAAAATCAAGAGCCTGCTTATCAGTCACAAGCTCCCAGCGCTCACGGTTGTTAAGAATCATGAAAAAATCCAGACCGAATTCATGGCAAATATCTTTAAGCTCGTTACCATTGGAAACAGGAAAACCAATTACCGCCACCCTGTTCCCTTTACGGATCTCTCCTATTGATTCAAGGCGCGACAGAAAACTGCGATCGAGCTGAAGCCTGCTTGCCGCTTCCTGCTGAGAAGACCCATGTTCACGAATTTCGAGGGCACGTTCAATGACACGAACCGCCTTATTAAGACTGATCAACTTTTCGCCAATCCGAAATACCCGATCTGATTTCAAATTCACACCCCGAAAGTTATATCATTAAAGTATTAACTGCTATTTCGATGTGCACAATCTTGTGATCACTCCCATTTTAGCACTAAAAAGGGTCAGTGGCAAACAAATCAGAAAGACCCGCCCTGACTGACAAATTCATGCAATATCGCTTCCGTTTCAATGAAGCTTTTAACCCTGATCAACTTCTGCCTGATCGCTGCTGCGCCGGGCAACCCTTTGATGTACCAGGCGCTGTGCCTGCGCATTTCCCTGGCGGCAGCAGCCTCGCCTTTCAGTTCTGCTAACAGTGCAAAGTGCTTCAGGGCTATTGCAACTATTTGATCGGCTGTTGGCGGTTCCGGCAAAGGTCTGTTTTCCAGGGCAGCGAGCACTTCTGCAAAAAGCCAGGGATTTCCCCTTGCAGCCCTCCCGATCATAATGCCGTCGCAGCGACACAAATCAAGCATATCTATTGCTGCCCGGGCCGAATCAATATCACCATTACCAATTACCGGGATGCCAACATACGCTTTGACCTGCCTGATAATATCCCAATCAGCCTTACCGCTGTAGCCCTGCTCAACAGTTCGCCCGTGGATCGTCAGGGCTTCGATTCCAGCTTCTTCTGCACGGCTTGCGATTTCAAGAACGTTCACCGATAATTCGTTCCAGCCCTTACGCAACTTGACTGTGACAGGACAACTGACTGCGCTCCTGACTGCTTTAAATATTTCCGAACAGAGTGCAGGGTTACGCAGCAGGGCACCACCTTCACCGTTTTTTGTGATCTTTCTGGTAGGACAACCAAGATTAAGATCAATAAAATCTGGTTTATGTTTTTCAATACGCACAGCGGCAGCAGCCATTATCTTCGGATCGCTGCCGAAGATTTGAAGGCCAATTGGCCTTTCATATTCAGTGAAATAAAGAAGAGCGTCGCTGCGGTAATTGCCATAGAGCAGACCTTTGGCGCTGATCATCTCAGAAAATAGTAGTCGGCATCCCTGTTCTTTGGCAAGCAGTCTGAAAGGCTGGCTGGTAATTCCTGCCATAGGAGCAAGCGTAAGGCCGGGCTGCACTTCAAGTGAGCCGATTTTGAGAATTTTATTGTAGATGTTCAAGTTATATCATCACTCGCGTTTTCTATGATTTATAAAAGGAGGCGCAGCATGCTGCGCCCCTGCGTTTATCAGAGCAAGATCAAATCTCTTCATTAAACCAACCTTCAGGCACCCACACTCATGGTGCGTGAACGGCGCTGTTCCATCAGATCAACAAAAGCTTCAAGCCTTGTCTGGATACCGGCTGCTCCTGTCTGTTCGTCAATGAACAGAGTCAAAACCGGAATACCATGATCCTTACTCAACCTGGGCACAAAGCTCTTTGCAACAATTTCAGGGATACAGGAAAACGGAGCAAGCTGAACGACACCATTGTAACCCTGATTTGCATAACGAATTATGTCACCCACACTGTTCTGACCGTGACCGCCGACTTTCTGGGCAAGGTAAGGCAAAGCAAGCCTGCGGCTGCCCATATCGCCCCTGGTTGAAAGCACATCATGATGGGCATAACTGGTAAGGTAAATGCTGCGGCGCACCTCAACACCCATGTGGCCAAGCTGTTCTTCAAGGAAAAAATTAGCAAAGGGCTCAAGCTGAACATAGATTTCGCCGATGATACCCACTTTAAGAGGCTGTTTTTTTTCATCGATTGGAATTTTTAAAAGCAAAGCCCTGGCTTCCTCGCCGGCAGCTTTAATTTCAGGTATAGTTTTGGGACGACGCATTATTATCATTGCCTGGTCGAACGCTTTTGAAGCGCTGCCATGTTTTAATTCCCGTGGCCTGATACTCTGGGTCATCATCTCAAGCTCATCCAGTATAGATAGCTTCGCATAAGCTTTTTTGATGGCAATCCAAACCTGCCACCAGGAATTTTTACCTTTAAGCTTTTTCATTTGGCGGTAAAAATGCAGAGGTTTTTTCAATGGTGGCCAGAAAAAAATAAAATCAAAATCATAACCGAGATCCCTTAAAATTCTGCCGTGCAATTCACCATAAAGGCCGGCTCGACAGGGGCCATAACCGCCACCGCTGACAAGAGTATCTGCCCCCCGTTTAAGACTTTCGAGATAAGTGCCTAAAACAATTTTGAATGGTATACAGGCAAACTCGGGAGAATACTTTGCCCCGAGAGCAAGGGTTTGGCGGGTCGGCCTGTTAGGAGTGATCGACTCGTGCCCAAGTTCTTCCAGGATCATCTCCATGATCGGGGTAAGAGTTCCCATGTGACCAAATGTGACTTTCACCGGTGCATAACCTCCATAATTACGCCAGATAGCGGCGGGCAAGTTCCTTGAGAAAATCAGTTTTCAAACTTAAACTTTCAATATCAATTCTTTCATTTTTTCCATGAACCGTTGTTCTGGCCTGCTGGTCAAAACCGCTGGCCATATGCCCGATTCCGTAAGAAGGAATACCCGCACCCCGTAAAAATTTAGAGTCAGTGGAGCCTGCAGATATTACGGGGAGACAAATAGCATTATCCCCTGCCAACCCAAGGGTTACCTCTTCCATTAGCCGGTAGAAGCTTTCCCTGGAGCTGGAAAATGTAGGCGCACGGTACTCATTAAATTCAATCTCGATCTCTTTATTTATAATTAAACGCAATTCTTTTTCAACATACTCACAATCCTGTCCCGGTAAAATCCGGATATCAATATCAGCTTCGCAATAATCAGGTACAATATTTGTCTTCGTTCCGCCTCGAATCTGGTTTGGAGATACTGTCATGCGTGTCATTGAACGTAAAGATTCAACAAAAGCTTTTTCAAGCGGCAGTTGATCAAGCAAGGCATCTACTTCATTCGGGCCAAGCGCCTGAACTTCTATGCCACAAAGCTTAGCCAGGCTTTTTAACAGTTTTTCCACCTCGGGAACTACAACTACCTCTGCCCGGTAATTGTGCAACCGGCTGACCGCCCTTGCCATTTTGACAACAGCATTATCGGCCAGGGTGGGGACAGATCCGTGCCCGGCGGTACCATGGGCTTTCAATGTGCACCAGGCAGTACCTTTTTCGCCAACCTGCAGAAAATAGGCCAGCTTGTTTTTAATCATTATCGGCTGGTCGGCACCTTCATTTACGGCAAAGTCGGCCTGGATAAGTTCGGGCCGCCGTTCAGCGAGGAAACCTGCCCCTAGTCTTCCGCCTATTTCCTCATCGGCAGTTACAGCAATGATCAATTCCCCGTTTAAGGGCACTTTCTCCTCAACAAGCCGGAGAGCTGCTGATACCTGGGCAGCGATTAAATCTTTACAGTCGAGTGCGCCACGGCCATGAACCACACCGTTCTTAATTTCACCTGAAAAAGGTTTGAAATCCCAGCCGTCTCCGACAGGCACAACATCAGAATGAGCAATATAGAGCAGTTTTTTCGAACCCTGGCCCAAACGGACAATATAGCTGCCGCGCCCCTCTTCAGGCTCGATGATTTCTCCCACAATTCCGGCATCATCAAATAATTTTTTCAGGTAAACAGCTACTGCAGTTTCATTGCCCGGAGGATTTGAGCTGTCAATTTGAATTAAATCACTGAGAATTTTTTCCGGTGCTATGGTCAACATAAACGCCTCCTTTTCAGTACATGTTACAGGGAAACGGGTAAACCCTATCTACTATTTTAGCGTAATTCTCTGACCAGATGGCAGGATGCAAAATGATCCGGTCCCACCTTTTTTAAATGCGGAACTTCGTGAGAGCAGATCTCTATAGCCCGGGGACAGCGGGTATGAAAAGTGCAACCCTGCGGCGGATTGGAAGGGCTTGGAACATCACCGGTCAGAATTACCCTCTCCTTCTTAACAGAGGGAAGCATAGAAGGCACTGCGGAAAGCAGCGCCTGTGAATAGGGGTGAAGCGGTGATGCATAGAATTCTTTCTTGGGTGCATCTTCAACTATCCGGCCCAGGTACATAACACCAACCCGGTCAGCCATATGTTTAACCACGCTAAGGTCGTGTGAAATAAATAAGAAGGTCAGACCGAACTTACCCTGCAGTTCTTCAAGCAGATTGATGATCTGTGACTGGATGGAAACATCAAGAGCAGATATAGGTTCGTCGGCCACGATAAACTGCGGTTCAAGAACCAGCGCTCTGGCTATTACAACCCTTTGACGCTGACCGCCTGAGAATTCGTGCGGATAGCGACGGTAGTGATATGTATCAAGACCGCATACTTTTAAAATTTCTTCAACCTTTTCCCGGCGCTCTTTTCCCCTGGCGATTCCGTGAACTTCAAGTGCCTCACCAATTGCCTCACCAATGGTCATACGCGGATTAAGGGAGCTGAAGGGATCCTGAAAAATGATCTGCATTTCTTTTCTCAGGTTTCGTAATTCTTCTTTACCCATAGCATAAACATCTTTACCTTTATAAAAGACCTTTCCGCCTGTGGGGTTCAGCATTCTAAGAATTGTTAGGCCTGCAGTTGACTTGCCACAACCTGATTCCCCCACCAGACCATAAGTTTCTCCGGGGTAAACACGCATACTGATGCCGTCTACAGCTTTAACATGACCAACCACCCGGGAAAGCACTCCCGTTTTAATCGGAAAATATTTCTTCAGATCCTCTACTTCAAGCATAGGCTGCGGGGCTACCACTTATGTCACCCCCCCTGATTTTTCTTTTTGATAAAGCCAGCACCTTACAAGGTGCTTCGGTTTTACTTCAATCAGGTCGGGCATTTCCTGGCAGCAGATTTCCATCACTTCAGGGCAGCGGGGATTAAAAGAACAACCGGTAGGCATTTCCATCGGATTGGGAACTGTGCCCGGAATAAATTCAAGCAGTTCCTTTTCTTCCTCAAGCTTTGGTTTGGAACGGATCAGTCCGGCGGTATAAGGGTGAAGAGGATCACTGAAAATGGCATTAACTTCAGCATCTTCAACAATTTTACCGGCATACATCACTACCACGTGCTGAGCCATTTCTGCGATTACACCTAAGTCGTGGGTAATAAAAATAATCGCCGTGTTAATCTTGTTTTTAAGATCTTTCATCAGTTCAAGAATCTGAGCCTGGATAGTCACATCAAGAGCAGTAGTCGGTTCGTCTGCTATCAACAATTTCGGATTGCAGGAAAGAGCCATGGCGATCATTGCCCTCTGGCGCATTCCCCCGCTTAACTGGTGAGGATATTCATTTATAATTTCATATGGCCGGGGGATTCCAACCAGCTCAAGCATTTTAGCGGCCTCATTCCAGGCCGCATCCTTGTTAAGACCCTGGTGCAATCGTATTGCTTCACTGACCTGATCACCTATTTTATATACCGGGTTAAAAGAGGTCATCGGTTCCTGGAATATCATCGCTATTTCATTGCCACGAATCCGGCGCATTGCCTTCTCGTCTAATTCAAGCAAATCTTTACCTTCAAACAAAATTTTCCCACCCTCAATCTTCCCGGGAGGATAATAGATAAGCCTCATAATACTTAAAGAAACAACACTTTTACCGCAGCCCGATTCACCAACCAGGCCGACTATTTCACCAGGGTTAACATTGAAAGACACCCTGTCAACAGCCCGGATTGTCGATTCATCGGTATAAAAGGTTGTCTGTAAATCTTCGATTTTTAATAGGTAGTCCATCAGTAACCTTCCCTTATCTCATTTACCCTGCTGCATAAAACGCTTTACCTGTGTTTTCTGGATCTTGGATCAAGTGCATCCCGCATACCATCGCCGATCAGGTTGAAACCGAGGACCATAAAAAGTATAGCCAACCCGGGATAAGTAGTCAGATGATGGGCAGTGCGAATATATTCCCGGCCTTTACTTAACATAGCCCCCCATTCAGGATCGGGCGGCTGTGCACCTAAACCAAGAAAACCGAGGCCGGCAGCCCAAAGTATGGCGGTAGCGATCTGAAAAGTTGACTGAACAATAATCGGACCAAGACAATTCGGCATAATGTGGCGGATGATAATCCTGAAATCGCCTATACCCAGGGCTTTTGCTGCAGCAACATAGCCCTGCTCTTTTACGGCAAGAACAGAACCGCGCACCAGGCGGGTATAGATAGGCACTGAAGCAATTCCGACCGCAATCATTACGTTTTCTACACCCACACCCAGCACAGTTACGACCACAATGGCCAGCAATATGCCCGGGAAAGCTATCAGTATGTCAATGATTCTCTGAATAAAGAGATCAAACTTGCCACCGTAGAAACCTGACAGAGCACCAATTGGCACCCCAATAAGCATGCCGATTGTAACAGAGATCAGGCCTATCGCCAGAGATATTCTTGAACCATATAGAATCCTGGCCAGGTTATCGCGTCCCAGCCAATCTGTTCCCAGCAGGTGTTCTGATGATGGTTTAGCTAAAGCATTACCCAGATTTGTTATAACCGGATCATGCGGCGTTAATAAGGGCGCAAAAATTGCTATTAATAAAAAGAGCACAAGAACAATCAAACCGGCCATGGCCAGACGGTTGCGGCGCAAATGACGCCAAACCAGGGTCCATTCCGTATCCCGCTTGGGGGTGGGCAGCTTACAAATTTCATCAGCCTTATTCTTGGCGCTCATGCTACTCCACCTCCTTATTCCCATAACTGATCCTGGGATCAAGAAAGGCGTAAATTATATCGACTACCAGGTTTATAAGAACAAATAAAACAGCCAGCATTAATACTGCTCCCTGAACAACCGGGTAATCCCGGTTAAGGATAGAGTCAACCATCAGGCGGCCAATACCTGGCCATGAGAAAACAGTTTCGGTTAATACTGCCCCACCCAGTAAGGTTCCAAATTGCAACCCCATCACTGTAACAACCGGAATCAGGGCATTTTTCAGAGCGTGCTTATACGTAACAACTCTTTCAATCAATCCTTTGGACCGGGCTGTTGTTATGTAGTCCTGTCGCAATACCTCGAGCATACTCGAACGTGTTATACGGGCGATTAAAGCAGCTGTGGCAAGACCAAGGGTCAGGGCAGGTAAAATCAGGTGTTTCCAGGTTCCTATGCCACTTGAAGGCAGCCAGCCCAAATTTACAGAAAATAGGATCTGAAACATTACACCGAGCCAGAATACAGGCGCAGCCACTCCGACCAGGGCAGCCAACATACTAATGTTATCAAACATGGAATAACGCCTGGTTGCAGAAACAATTCCGGCGCTAAGACCTATCACTGAAGCAATTATCATTGCTGTAGCTGACAGTACCAAAGTATTTGGAAAACGCTCCATCAGCTCAACTGTTACCGGGCGACGTGTAAAGGTAGAACGGCCTAAATCACCCTGGAGAAGATTGGTAAAATATACATAATATTGCACGTGCAAACCTTCATCGAGCAGAAGTTCTCTGCGAACCTGTTCTATATACTCTGGCGTGGCATTAACTCCGGCAATAGCCCGGGCGGGATCACCGGGTATAAATCTTATAATTGCAAAAACCAGTATAGAAACCCCTATTAATACCGGAACAGCCAGCAGTAACCTTCTTATTATATAACCGTACAAATGATTTCAACTCCCCGGCAGCTTCCACAATTAAATGGTCTGCAGGTTAAATTGCCTGTGGATAAAAATAATAAAAGGGGCAGGGCAACTGCAAACGCTTAACCGTCCGATGCGCCCTGCCCCATACTTGCACTGTTTACTGATCAACCTGATTTCAGGCTGGTGCAACCATTATTACTCGATATAAGCATCCCATGCCAGAATATTTTCCAGCGGATGGTGAATCAAGCCTATTACATTGGAGCGAACCGCATTAACCTGACCTTCATTGTGCAGGAAGATCCAGGGTGCGTCATTCCAGATGATTTCAATAACCTCTGCATAGAGGCCTTCGCGGACTCCCCTGTCCGGGGTTACCCGGGCTTCATCCAACAGGGCGTCTACATCACTGTTGGCATAGTAAGATACGTTGTTTCTCGGAGGCCACTGTGTTGAATGGAACAGCGCGTAGAGGCCGTAGTCGGCATCCAGGGTAACAGTTCCCCAACCAAGCATATAGATGTCATGCTCTGCCTGATCCGGAGGGGTGATAACTGTGTCAAGATAGGTGCCCCATTCATAAGTTGTCAGGCTGGCATTAACTCCAACTTCTGCAAACATAGCCTGGACAGCTTCGGTAACAGTTGCATCCTGTGAATAGCGGCCGGTAGGATGGAAAAGTTCAATATCCATGCCGTCGGCATATCCTGCTTCAGCGAGTAATTCCCGTGCCAGGTCCGGATCATACTGGTAAGGGCCAACCTGGTTGTAACCAAATACAGCGGGAACGATCGGCGCCGAGGAAGGCTCGCCAACACCCTGGAAGATAGTGGCAATAATCGCTTCCTTGTCGATCGCATGGTTCAGAGCCTGACGGACCCTGACATCCTGGAACTTTTCATCTTCAAGATTGAAGCCCATATAGATAACACGAACGCTGTTTTCAAAAACAACATCGATGCCGTCTACAGCGTTCAGTCGCTCAATATCGGTGGGCGGAACGGCCATTATGGCGTGCGCTTCACCGGTTTCAAGCATGATCACACGGGAACTTGCTTCAGGAACGAATTTGAAGGTAACAGTGTCAAGCTGAGGAACATCGCCCCAGTAATCTTCATATTTCTCCATAACAATCTGCTCGCCGCGATCCCAGGATACATACTTGAAGGGACCGGTGCCAACGGGTGCGGTTACATTTTCACCGGCATCAAGTGCTTCCAGAGAGGCCGGACTGTGAATACCGATAAATGTGTGGGAGAGGTGAGAAATAATCGGAGCGAATTCCTGTGCCAGGTGCAGCATCACGGTATATTCATCCACAACTTCCACTTCGGTAATTTCACTGAGCAGGAAGGCATAAATCGCAGCCTGCCCACCTTCAAAATCACCTTTGGCCATAAAACGGTCGAGATTGTATTTTACAGCTTCAGCGTTCATAGGCTCGCCGTCATGGAAGGTAACACCCTGACGAAGGTTTAGCACCCAGGCCTGACCATCTTCAGTCGGTTCCCATGACTCAGCAAGGGAAGGCTCAAGACTGCCGTCAACAGCCAGGTAAACCAGGTTATCAACCATATGCTCGGCAACTGTTGCAGCCGGGGCTGAGTTCATTGTCAGTGGATCCAGACTTTCCGGCTCAGCGCCAATGGCGATTACCAGATCCTGACCTTCGGCAATCACTTCTCCGTTATCTGGCTCATCGACAACATCTTCAGCAGGCCCACACCCGCCGACTACAAAGCCGATGACAAAAACCAATACCAACATTAATACTAAATACTTTTTCATTCTTCTATATACCCCCTTATATTTTGGCGTTTCTTAATCGGCAGCATCTTCTTCTTACATTGATCACCCCCTGAGATAAGTAATAGCTTGCTGTAATGTATATAATATTATAATTATCGGAAAAACTCAACTTTTAGATACTGCTCAGATACGTTACTATTACGATCTTTCAACTGTAACCGGCTCGGCATCAACATCTTCCCATTTGCCACAGCGACCGCCCCAGCGGGCCAGCAGTTTGCCGGCCAGGGAAAGGTTCACTATTTCACAGATGTTCGGACAACCGTCACAGGTAAATGTACTTGCTTCGAATTCAAGATCGCTTAAGACAAAACCACGAAAAGAAGACTGCCCGCCATCTTGCATGGAATAACGTGCGAGAACAGCGGCACCAAGCGCACCCATGACATGGTAATGTTCAGGGACAATAACCTCGTGTTCAAGCGCTTTTTCAAAAGCAGCTTTAATCCCTACATTTGCCGCAACGCCTCCCTGGAAAACAACAGGTGAGAGGATTTCTTTCCCTTTACCGACATTATTGAGATAGTTTCTCACCAGGGCATCGCAAAGGCCGGCAATAATGTCTTCAACGCCATGTCCCATCTGCTGC
>JAHYJM010000052.1 GCA_019428945.1 Bacillota bacterium
TAATGCGCAGGACCTCTAAACCGGCTATCGTGCCGGCATCCTTAGTAGCCTGGCGCTGGCTGTCGGTAAAATAAGCTGGAACTGTAATGACCGCCTGGGTGATTTTTTCTCCCAGGAATGCTTCAGCATCTGTTTTTAGTTTCTGCAGAACCATGGCTGATATTTCCTGGGGGCTGTATTCTTTGTCGTCTATTTTAACTTTGTGACCGGTTCCCATTTCACGTTTGATCGAAGCAATGGTCCGATCCGGGTTGGTGATAGCCTGTCGTTTGGCAACCTGTCCTACCAGGCGCTGATTGTCCTTTGTAAACGCTACCACAGAAGGTGTCAGTCTGCTGCCTTCAGCGTTCGCGATAATTTCAGGTTCACTGCCGATCAAGGCAGCAATTACAGAGTTTGTTGTTCCCAAGTCAATTCCTACAACTTTTCCCATTTTTACTCCTCCTAGATTGTTCTTAATATAAAACCAACTAATCCTTGCATACTTTAACCATCGAAGGGCGTAGAATCCTCTGACGATGGCGATATCCTTTTTGCAGCTCCTCTATAACAGTTCCGGGTTCGACTTCTTCGCTTTCAACCTGCATAACTGCATGATGACAATTAGGATCGAAGGGCTCGCCTTCAGCTTCAATCAGGCTTACACCTTCCTGTTCAAGAATCTGGATTAACTGTTTGCGAATCATTTCCTGCCCTTCAATAAAAGTCCTGGGAATTTTTTCATCTGCCCGGGCAGACTGCAGACCTCTTTCGATGTTGTCCAATACAGGAAGCAGCCTGGTTAAAAATTCGTAAAGAGCATATTCTCTTGCCTCTGACTGTTCCATTTTGCTAATCCTGCGCAGGTTGTCCAGATCGGCCTGTTTACGTTTCAGGCTATCTAACAGCTCTTCTTTTTCCTGCAGCCAGATTTTTTCAGCTTTTTCTAACTCCGTCAATTCCACGTCTACTTCTGATTCTTCTATCTCTGTTTTCACTTCATTTTCCAACTCAAAATCTTTCTTTTCCAATTTGCTGTCTCCGTTATCTTCTTTATTCTTTTTACCCCTGGCAATCATTGAACTAATCACCTTTCTGCCAAAACCTGAACCGACTAAATCAGGAGCTTAAACTCTGATTGAGGTGATCCACAAGCCTGCGCATTACACTGATTACACGGCTGTAATCCATTCTTGTCGGACCAAGCACTCCCAGTGTGCCTATAGTCTTTTCATGAATTTTGTAAGTGCCGGTAATCAGGGTGCACTCCTGGATATCGCTGAATTCGTTTTCGCCACCAATTCTAATCACGATGTCATCATCATTTGAACTTTCTTCAAGGATTTTAAACAATAAAGGTTCCTGCTCAAAAAGGTTCAACATCCGCCTGATCTTGTCAACATCTTTGAATTCAGGTTGATTCAAGATATTTGTTGTTCCGCCGAGAAAGACCCTGATTTGTTTTTCTTCTTTAAGACTCTCTTCAAGCAGGATGAAAGCCTGTTCCAATATTTCCAAACGCTTAAAAAGATCGCGTTTAAGTTCGTTTATAAGCGAAGTCGTTACCTGATCGATCGTGAGTCCGTATAGTTTCTGGTTAATATATGAAACTACCTGGTGCAGCTCAGCCTGGCTTAACTGCTGCTTCATGTCAATAACCTTGTTTTTGATGAACCCTGTATCTGTAATCAGAACAACCAGGCCACGGGTTTCATCAAGAGGAAGTATGCGCATCTGGCGGAAAGCGCTTTTCTTAAACTGAGGCCCCATGATCAGCGAAGTTTGATTGGTGGCTGAGGAAAGAACCCGGGCAGAATTGAAAATAATCTGCTCTATTTCACGCATTTTTTCTGTACTCAGTGAACTGCTTAATGCCATTTCGTCAGCATCACTTAGATCTTCAAGATCCATCAGGTTGTCGACATAATAACGATATCCCCGCTGTGAAGGTATTCGACCGGCAGATGTGTGAGGTTGAACCAGGTAGCCTAATTCTTCCAGATCGGCCATTTCATTTCTGATTGTTGCCGAGCTTAATCCCATCCTGTAAGAACGCGCAACTGTCCGCGAACCTACCGGTTCAGCAGTTTTTATATAGTTAATCACTACTGCTCTTAAAATTTGCTGTTTTCTTTCATTTACAGGCGCTGTCATCTTATATCCCCCCGATACCGCACTTTAGCACTCTAAAAGTAAGAGTGCTAAAGCTACATAAAAAATATCATCTTGCAGGGGGGTTTGTCAAGTTGATCAGAGCAAATATTCAAAGATTCTCTGTCTGATATTTAAACACCCTGTTTTTTACGGTATTTTTCAATGGCATCATGAAGAGCGTCAGCAGCCAGGTTTGAACAATGCAGTTTCAAAGGAGGCAGACCGCCAAGCTCATCAGCTACATCCTGGTTTGTTATCTTCATAGCTTCATCCAGGGTTTTCCCTTTAACCATCTCGGTCAGCATGCTGCTGCTGGCAATTGCAGCGCCACAACCAAATGTTTGAAAGCTCACATCTTCAATCCTGTCATTTTGTACTTTTAAGTACAGGGTCATTGTATCACCGCATTTAAAACTGCCCGTTTCCCCAACGGCATCAGGATTTTCCAACTCGCCCACATTGCGTGGATTACTAAAATGATCTACTACTTTTTCATTGTACATTTAAGATCTCTGCACCTCTCCTTAAACTGCTTTCGGTTTGTAAGTAGGCGAAATACGACGCAATCTATCGGTTATCGCAGGAATAATTTCGAGGACATAATCGATGTCATCATCGTTGTTTCCATAACCAAGACTAAAACGGATTGATCCGTGGGCAGTTGGATGATCCAACCCGATTGCCGATAATACATGGGAAGGGTCCAGGG
Organism: Bacillota bacterium; assembly: GCA_019428945.1. Lineage (GTDB taxonomy): Bacteria > Bacillota > Dethiobacteria > DTU022 > DTU022 > JAABTH01. Next base: position 2,843 of record JAHYJM010000052.1, read on the forward strand.
AACCGGAGGAGCATGCTGAACCACTGGAAGCAGCTACCCCCTGCAGATCTAAGCTTAGCAAAACTGATTCGCCTTCAATGTGTTTGAAACTCACGTTTACATTACCGGGCAAGCGCTCATCGGGATGCCCGTTTAGGATAACTTCATCGATTTGGAGCAGCCCTGAAATGAGGCGATCTCTTAATTTTGTTAATGACCTGCTCTTTTCATCCATTTCTGCCGCCGCCAGTTCAAGGGCTTTTGCCATTCCGATTATAGCAGGAACATTTTCAGTACCCGGGCGGATTTTTCTCTCCTGCCCGCCACCTATATAGATGGGCGCAACCCTGATTCCTTTACGCATGAAAAGTGCGCCAACACCTTTTGGCCCATTAAATTTATGAGCTGAAAGCGATAAAAAGTCCGCTTTTAACTTGCTGAGGTTAAGCGGAAGCTGACCAACAACCTGTACTGCATCAGTGTGAAAAAGAACTTTATGTTCAGCAGCAATAGCGCCAATTTCTTCAATTGGCTGCAGTGTTCCGATTTCATTATTCGCTGCCATGACAGAAATAATAAAAGTATCGGGACGTATAGCTTTTCTAACTGACTGAGGATCTACCTTTCCATATTTATCTACAGGCAGATAAGTAACCTGGTGGCCTTCTTTCTCAAGATCCCGGCAAACATCAAAAACCGCGTGATGCTCTATGCTTGTGGTAATAATATGCCCGGGAGCTCCACGTTTCTTAGCAGCTCCCCGCAGAACTATATTGTTTGATTCAGTCCCGCCTGAGGTAAAAATTATCTCTTTTGGTTCTGCACCAAGAACCCCGGCGATTATATCACGGGCATTTTCCAACTCCTTGCGTACAGCCCTACCCTGGGCATGCAGGCTGGAAGGGTTGCCATAATGCTCCCTGAAAAAGGGCAGCATTGCTTCTAAAACCTCTTCTCTTACCGGTGTAGTTGCGCCATGATCCATATATACCTTCCGACTGGTCACTTTTTATTCCTCCCCAACTTTTATCTTCTCTGTCGGTCCGAAATCAATCAGCTCATCAAGGGTAACTTCGTCTAAAACATCATTTATTTTATCACGCAGTTTTTCCCAAACCTGCCTTGTAAGGCAGGCTTCCTTACGGTGACAGCAAGCATCAGTATGATTCTCGGAAAGACAGTTAACGGGCGTTATGGGTCCTTCCACAGCCCTTACAATATCACCAACTTTAATTTTAGCGGGTTCCATCGAAAGGGCATAACCACCCCTTGAGCCGCGAACGCTGGTGATTAATCCGGCTTTTCTTAGATCAGGGAAGATCTGTTCAAGGAATTTGAGAGATATTTCTTCCTGTTCGGCAACTTCGCGAAGCGGCAGGGGGTCGCTGTTGTAGTGAAAGGCCAAAACGGCCATAGCTCTTACGCCATATTCGACTTTTGCGGAAAGTCTCACTTGTATAACCTCTTATCATTTAATTCCGACTAATCGACTCAGGTATTACAAAAAAAGAATAGCACCTGACCGCTGCTCTGTCAACCTTCTATAACTTAAAATCTGAAATAAAATAAAAACCGGCTCACAGCCGGTTATAAAGTCAGACAATTGAGGAGCATATTATTGGATGGCTAAATCTTTACAACGTTCGCAGCCTGTGGACCCCGGTTTCCTTCAACAATTTCGAATTCCACTTCCTGGCCCTCTTCAAGCGTTTTAAACCCTTCTTCCTGAATTTCAGAGTAATGCACAAAAACATCTTTGCCTTCCTCAACTTCGATGAAGCCGTACCCTTTCTCAGGGTTAAACCACTTAACCTTACCTTGCATTAATACTTTACCTCCTAAAATCGCCCGTAAAACAGGGCACAATATTTTCTAAAGATTAACACAGGCATCACTAAAAAGCAAGGTATTCGAGCAATTTTCAATGGATCCTTTATTCAAATAACTTGTGAACACTTAGTTGTACCAGGATCTGCCTGTGAATTTTTCAAACTAATCTTCTTTGATACGTTTATGTGCATAAATGTCATAATGATATAATAGTTTAAACTGCAGGGGAGGATGGAGATTTGAATATTCAGATTGGAGTCGATCTGGTTTCAGTCACAAGAATAGAACAGATATTAAAAAAATATCCCGATCGTTTTACAACCAGGATATTATCTGATCCTGAAAAAGATGTATTTATTGCCAAAGGCGCCAGAACGGAAACACTCGCCGCTGCATTTGCCGCAAAAGAAGCTGTGCTAAAAGCGATCGGCTGCGGAATCGGCCCAGCTGCACTAAATGAAGTTGAAGTGTTATCCGCTACGGGCAGGCAGCCCTCGGTTTTACTGCACGGAACAGCAGCGCGTATTGCCGGTAAGAAGAATATAACCGGCATTTCCATATCTATGACCCATGAACCGCCCTTTGCATGCGCTGTGGCAGTGGCTTATAAAGATTGAATAAATCATTATCTTTATGACTTATCAACCCTGGTGTAATTGAGCAAACCTCCTGCCCTCACTATAGCAAGCTGCCGGGGGGTCAAACCGTGAGCGGCGTTAATTTTACTGTGATCATTTTTACAGATTATTGTTATATTTTCTGATTCAAGCTGCTTCATGAGACCTTCAATAACCAGATCATCACCAACTGACAGGCGATCATAATCAGCCTGATTGGAAAAAACAAGCGGTAATATGCCGAAGTTGACCAGGTTTGCCCGGTGAATTCGGGCAAAAGATTTAGCCAGCACAATCTTGACGCCAAGATACATTGGCACAAGGGCAGCATGTTCCCGGCTTGAACCCTGACCGTAATTCTCTCCCGCTACAATACTTCCTCCTCCGGATTCACGTGCCCGCCTGGCGAAGTCTTGATCTAAAGATGAAAAAGCATATTTACTAAGTGCTTCAATATTTGACCGTAAGGGAAGCACCTTTGACCCGCCGGGCATAATGTGATCTGTTGTTATATTATCACCTGCAACCAGCAAAACAGTAAGTTTTAAGCGATCAGGAAGTTTATCGTTAACTGGCAGAGGCTTGATATTAGGTCCGCGTATAATCTCAACAGAATTTCCATCTTCAGGAGGTTTAATGATCATCCTTTCATCAATAAATGGCTCAGGTGGATTCGGTATAACAGGGAAATCGCCCAACTCACGGGGGTCTGTAAGAGATCCTGTAAGAGCTGCTGCCGCCGCTACTGCAGGCCCTGCCAGATAAACCCTGGCATCTGCAGTTCCACTTCTCCCCGGAAAGTTACGATTAAATGTTCTTACCGATATACCGCCTGATGGTGGTGCCTGCCCCACACCAATACAGGGGCCGCAGGCAGTTTCAAGAATTCGCGCCCCTGAGGCAATTAAGCTTTCAATTATTCCCTCACGGGCAAGGTTCAGGTAAACCTGCCGGGAACCGGGTGCGACAACCAGGCTTACATCCGGGTGAACAACCTGACCCTTCATAATTTCAGCGAGCAACCTTAAATCATCATAAGACCCATTTGTACAGCTTCCAACCGCAACCTGATCAACTTTGATCTTTTCAAATTCACGAACAGGTTTTACAGCGTCCGGGCTGTGCGGAGCAGCAGCCATTGGCTCAAGCTTGTTCAAATCAATTGTTATTTCCTGATCATATTCAGCGCCCTGATCTGCCTCAATCATACGCCACTGTTCTTTACGCCCCTGACTGTTCAGATAATTACGGGTTAGATCATCACTGGGAAAGAGTGATGACGTTGCCCCCAGTTCGGCACCCATATTGGTTATTGTTGCTCTTTCAGGCACTGTTAAACCGGCCAGACCAGGTCCACCGTATTCAATAATCTTTCCGATGCCACCCTTCACAGTCAAACGGCGCAGTATTTCAAGGATTATATCTTTAGCGCCTGCCCAGGGAGAGAATCGGCCGATCAGGTGAACCTTTAACACTTCAGGAGTATTAAGGTAAAAAAGCCCACCACCCATTGCAACAGCCACATCAAGACCGCCTGCGCCTATACCGAGCATGCCCAGGCCGCCTGCTGTGGGAGTATGACTGTCGGAACCGAGCAGAGTTTTACCTGGTACGCCAAATCTTTCAAGATGAACCTGGTGGCAGATTCCATTGCCAGGTCTGGAAAACCATACTCCGAACCGGGCTGCTGCCGATTGAAGATAGCGGTGATCATCAGCATTTTCAAAACCGTTCTGCAGCGTATTGTGATCCACATAGCTAACCGAAAGTTCGGTGCGGACCCGGTTTATTCCGAGAGCTTCAAGTTGAAGGTAGGCTAATGTGCCGGTTGCATCCTGGGTTAGAGTCTGATCAATACGTATACCGATCTCCCTATTTTTTTCCAGTTTCCCTTCCACAAGGTGCTCTTTCAAAATTTTATAGGCGATGCTATCAGCCATCTGTTATCAACCTCCATTGTGTAAATGTTAACTTAATAGATGCGGCTTTTGCTTCAGCAGCAGCCCGGCAACAGGAGCAACCATGATCAACGCACAAAGGATAAAGATTGCCGTAAAATCAAACCAGCTGAGAAGAAAACCAAAAACTACCGAACCGGCAACTATACCGAGGTCAAAAGCAGTCGTAAATGTAGCCATGCCGACCCCGCGTTCAATCACAGGCAGGCGATCGGCGGCAAGGGCCATAACGGAAGAATGGGCTGATCCGAACCCTATACCGAGAATAACTGCACCAAGAAGCAGTTCTCGGGCAGAATATGAAAAGGCAATAATAATCATGGCAAGAGCTGCAATGATCAGTCCGGGCAAGTATATTTTAGGCCGACCGAACCGATCTGAAAGCCTGCCTGCCAGAGGCCTTGAAATTACAGTAGTTAAGGCAAAAATAGTAAAAAAATAACCAACAACATGGATGTTGCGAATTTCACCAAAAAGTGGCAGAAATGTAAGTATTGAACCCAAATTAAAGGTCATGCAAAATATTATCAGAGAGGGGATTAAAACTTTCCTGGAAAATAAAGAGGGTTTTTCGTCTATCTGTTTATGCATCTTCGGCTCACGGACAAGAGAGCCTAATAATAAGGCCAGCAAAGCTCCCATTGAGGTAACCAGAAAAAGAACCATGTAGTTACTCGAAGTGGCTATACGCATCTGTTCACTGATCAGCGGCGCCATTGCGAGTGAAATTGGCGGTGCTATGCCCATTAACCCGAGAACTTCACCTCGTTTTTTCGGCGGTGCAAGATCAAGGGTTAAGGTGTTAAACGATAGGAGGAAAGCTCCCCAGCCAAAACCCTGGATCGCCCTGATTAAGAATAATAGAGGCAGTGAGGGCAGAAAAAGCAATCCGAGTCCCGCTGCCGCGTACAGCACAATACCGGCAACCAGAAGTCTTTTCCTGCCGCTTCGATTGAGGTTTCGCCCCTGGAAAGGGCGCAAAACGATCGAGCAAAAAGTAAACAAACCCATCAACATACCTACTGCCGCTTCCGAACCACCTGCATCAAGGACATAGAAGGGCAAAACGGGGATAAAAAAATCGACAGCTGTAAACATCAAAAATACAGCTCCGAAAAGCGCTAAAAAATTAGGGGTTAATATTTTTTCTTTCTCTGTAATCGACATAAATTCTCCGTTTCAGGTAGATCCTGATTATGGCCGGCCCAAAAAATAATCCATCAAAGTGTAGCCCTCTTTGATAAGGCGCCCCGTTTTTAAAGCGCTTACCTCATTAAAATTCCTTGTGCAGTCTACATGTTTATTACTGCTTCGATATATCGCATAAGGAACAGGCTCGCTTGTATGCGTGCCTAGCGACAGGGGCGTTGCATGATCAGTAACCAGTAATATGCTGAAGTCAGTTCCGTTTTCTTCAAGCTCTTTGCGGATTACCTGAACAACCTTTTCATCGATAAGCTCAATTGCTTTAATTTTGTTTTTCGCTTCAAACCGGTGTGAACACTCATCAGGAGCTTCTATATGGAGGTATACAAAATCATGGCCGCGATTTAATGCTTCAAGGGCAGCTGAGACTTTACCTTCAAAATTAGTATCAATATCTCCTGTTGCTCCTTCAACATCAATTCTTTCAAGGCCGGCAAAAAGCCCTAAACCCTTGATAAGATCAACAGCAGAGATTACTGCTCCTGAGAGTCCGTATTTTTCTTTAAATAAGGGTAATAACGGTTTTTTTCCATCACCCCAGATCCAGATTGAGTTAGCGGGTTTCAAGCCTCTTTCTAATCTTTCCTGGTTTACAGGATGGTTGGCAAGAATGGTGTAGCTCTTCTCCATCAAATCAAGCAGTGTGACTGCTTCACTGCCAGCCGGCAGATAATGCTCAATTACGCGTCCACTGATATCATGAGGAGGAGTTAACTGCCACTGATCTGAAGCTCCCTCCCATACCATCACATGCCGGTAACGGAATCCGGCATAAATTTTCATACATTCAGTTTCAAGCTCACCCTTAAGGGCATCTATAAGTTCTTTTGCCTCTTCAGTCGATATTTCACCGGAACAATAATCAATCATTTTTTTCTTTGGATAAGGTTCATCTGGTGAGAGGGTAACCAGGTTACAGCGAAAAGAAACATCTCCTGGTTTCAAATCTATACCCATACTGGCCGCCTCGAAGGGTGAACGGCCAGTATAATAATTTAAGGGGTTATAGCCAATAACAGAAAGATTAGCCGTATCACTGCCGGGAGGAAAACCTTCCGGGATAGTCTGCACCAGGCCAAGTTCGCCTTCTGATGCAAGACGGTCAAAATTTGGCGTACTGGCATATTCAAGGGCTGTTTTCCCGCCAAATTCTGCAAAGGGATAATCGGCCATACCATCGCCTAAAACAACTATATATTTCAAATGTTCATCACAGCCTTTCAATAATATGACAATTTGACAGAGGGGAATTCTGTTGCCGTGAACTGAAAATAACCTGTTAACCTGTATTTGTCAAGGTTACAACAATGAGTTGAAAGGAATTATGCTCTCTCAAAGAGAATTTAATTTTAAGCATTACTTTTAACCAGTGTTTCTTAAGGGCATCTTCTCTCATATAATTATATAATATTACTTGCTTTATCTCAGAAAGGGGTGTGCAGATGCAATATTACAGCACCAGGGGTAATACTGTACGAATGAGTTCATCAGAAGCAATAGTAAGAGGCCTGGCACCAGACGGAGGCCTGTTCGTACCTGCTGATAAAATTACTGCTTTTGACATCGCCAAGTTACCTAATAACAGTTACCAGGAACTGGCCAATACAATTTTTAAACCTTTTCTAAGTGATTATTCTGATCAAGAAATTGAAGCAGCCGTACATAACGCATACAACCCCAGAGCTTTCGATCACCCTGAGATCACCCCTCTGCACCGGATTGATAAAAAAAAACATATACTTGAGCTTTGGCATGGGCCTACATATGCCTTCAAAGATATTGCCCTGCAAGTTCTACCACACCTCTTAAAAACAGCAATGAAAAAAACCGGGGGGGACGACGAGATCGTTATCCTTACTGCAACATCCGGAGATACTGGGAAATCTGCGCTTGAAGGTTTTCGTGACATACCGGGGATTAAAATAATTGTCTATTTCCCTGAAAAAGGGGTAAGCAAAATACAAAAACTGCAGATGGTTACGCAGGAAGGCAGCAATGTCAGCGTAGCTGCAGTTAAAGGTAATTTTGATGATACCCAGCGCGGAGTAAAAGATATCTTCAATGACGATATCCTCAGGGCAAGGCTGGCCGCCAGGGGATACAGGTTGTCTTCGGCAAATTCAATAAATTGGGGACGTCTGCTGCCGCAGATAGTTTATTACTTCTGGGCTTACCTGAGTCTGATTAACAAGAAATATATTAACCTGGGCGATGCAGTGAACTTCACAGTGCCGACAGGAAATTTCGGTAATATTCTCGCGGGCTACTATGCAAAGTGCCTTGGTCTGCCGGTTAACCGTCTGATCTGTGCCTCTAATCAAAACAATATTCTTACCGATTTTATCAAGACAGGCCTGTACGACAGCAACAGAAAGCTTCACCTGACTTTGTCACCTTCAATGGACATTTTAATATCCAGCAACCTGGAACGACTGCTATTTGAGCTTACAAAACATAACGCGGGTAAAATTGCAGACTGGATGGAAGGACTTAAAAGTATGGGATATTACAGGGTAGACAAACCCATAATGGATGAAATACAAAAACTGTTTTATGCCGGTTTTGCAAATGATATTAACACAGTTACAACAATTAAGTCAGTATTCGATGATTATAATTACCTGACAGACACCCATACTGCTGTAGGCTTATCGGTTCTGAACAACTACCTTTCAAACAATAACGACAGCTGTCATAATATTATTCTCTCAACTGCAAGCCCCTACAAGTTTGCCTCCAGTGTTGCCCGGGCCCTGCAAAAATACTCTGAATCAGATTCCGAGCTGGCCCTGTTAAATCTGTTAGCCAGTGAAACGGGAACCAAAGTTCCGGAAAATCTGGCTGACCTCGGCACGAAAGAAATCAGACACAAAAAGGTGGTCACAGGAGATAATATGCGCAACCACCTTTTTGAGACACTGTCAATCAATTAACAAGTTATACTGAATCGGTATCGCTTGCCTCATCAACTGCCGGCACTGCTTCCGCAGGCTCCGGATTAATAGTACCAAAGCGGGTGACCAGTGCGGACCCGACAGCGAGAACAAGAAGCGCCAGCATAATCAGACCGCCCAGAATGGGAATCATGCCGACAAGACCGAGAATCAGAACGCCAAGGGCTATCGCTCCGAGCGGATTTGCTGATTTCGATGAGGCGGCATCAATAACTTTGCCTCCAATTAGCAGAGCTATACCGGAATAGCCAAGGATAAAGACTGCGGCTAAAAAGATTATTTCAACTATAATCAGCGGTATACCGATGATTGTAATAGCCAGCAATACCATTAGCGGAACAGCCAGAATAGCAACCAATATGCCCCAACCGATTACAGGACCCGGTTTATGTGGCAAAGCTGCCCCGGAAGCCCTGACTTGTTTCGGGAATAAAGTGTAGGTTAAAGCAGCGAGGGCAAACATGATCAGCATGTTGATAATGCCGCGGGCAGTATTCCCGTAAAAATTGAAAAATGGGGTTCTGTAAAAGCTCCAGTCCCTGTTCATGTGTGGCATAAAATTCACATTGCGAAAGCCACGATTTACTTCATCTACAATTCTGTCTGCGATGCTGTCAACAAAGTTACTGTCCACCCCTTCAAAGCTATATCCGTTGTTGCTCTCTTCCTCTTTCAGTTCGGCAAATGTGAGCTCTTCACCAATCTCTACTGCGCCTACAAGGGCTGTATCGGCTTTCTTAATTGCCCCCCTTGCAACCGAAATGCGTCCGGAGACTATCGCACTCGGACCCAGTTCTACCACACCCTGCTCAAGGGTTACATCACCTTCAACGATGCCGGTGATAATAATATTACCACCTTTACTGTAAATATCGCCTGCTACAGTACCGGCAACTTTCAGTTCACCAAAACCGGAACCTATATCACCGCCGACAGAACCGCCGATATCGGCTGCCCCCAGGTCTGAATCAACATTTCCGCCGACAGAACCGTCAATTATGACTTCGCCCATGCGTGTTTTAACATTGCCACTCACATTGCCGGTTATAACCACCTGACCCATGTTGGTTTCCACATTGCCGTTTACATCTCCGCCAATGGTAACCTGGCCCATGTTGCTGTTTACATTACCATTTATAACCCCTAGGACAGTCAGTTCACCAATATTTAAGGTAACATTCCCATTAACGATGGTACCCCGGGGAATTTCAAGATCGCCAACTGCTTTATTGATATCTTCATTGATAGCTGTTCCGTTTTGTGCTCCGGCCAATCCGGCAGGAAACATTAAAAGCATCAAAACCAGTAAGGCCAAAAGAACTAAATTTTTACCGGCACTATTCTTAAACATTTACATATCCCTCCACACTTCTTAGCATATTTAGAATTAATATTTCAAGGGTAACCAGAGCGGCTAATCCGATGATAACCCCTGTTGGGCCAATAAAATGGCTCATGTAAAGCAAATCGATAAAAAGATCGATTAAGTAGCTGATTTGATTGGTAATTCCGACGGATAACCACCACTGGATATAACCGGGATTTGCCAGGTATGTGCTGATAAAAGCTACCGCAAAGAGAACTGCCGCAACCAGGGCTGCA
>JAHYJM010000005.1 GCA_019428945.1 Bacillota bacterium
TTTCTTTTGGCCGGTATTCCATTTTTTCATAGTCGAGAGCCATAATTTCCGTTCCGCCCTCGCCTTTTACTTTCTTGTAAAAGCCCTGCCTGGTTTTATCCCCGAGCATTTTATTTTCGACCATCTTATTCAGAAGTTCTGGGATTTCAAAAACTGATTTTTCTTCGGGGTCATCTGTATAATCGTAAACTGTGCGGGCTACATGGCAGAAAGTATCCAGCCCGACCATATCGAGAAGGCGTAGTGTGGCGGTTTTAGGGCGTCCCATTGGCGGGCCGGTGATAGTGTCAACTTCCTCAATGGACATATTTTCTTGCAGCATCAATTTGACTGCATAAACCCCGCTGAAAGTGCCGATACGGTTGGCTATGAAGTTGGGGGTATCTTTGGCAAAAACAACCCCCTTACCGAGCACCTTTTCACAGAAACGGTGCATGAAGGTAAGAACTTCAGCGGAAGTTTCACTGCAGGGGATAATTTCTAAAAGTTTCATCCAGCGGGGCGGGTTAAAGAAGTGTGTCCCCAGGAAGTGTTTGCGGAACTCCGCAGAATTTCCCGAAACCATATCGTTAATTGAGAGACCCGAGGTGTTTGATGAAACTATGGTACCGGCGCTCCAGTTTTCTTCTACATTTTTTAAAACTTTTTTCTTAATATCCATATTCTCAACGATAACTTCTATAATCCAGTCGACATCTTTCAGCTTAGCCATATCGTCTTCGAAGTTGCCGGGAGTAATTAAATCGATATTTGAGTCCCGATACAGAGGCTTCTGCTTGTTTTTCAGAAGGTCCTGTTTTCCAGTATTGGAAAGACGGTTACGAACTTCCGGGCTTTCTAAGGTTAAACCTTTCTTTTCTTCATCAGGGGTTAGCTCACGTGGAACAATATCGAGCAGATAAACAGGAATACCTACATTGGCCAGGTGAGCAGCGATCGTGGCTCCCATGACCCCTGCGCCGAGAACAGCAGCCTTTCGAATTTCTTTCAAGGCCATTAAAATACCTCCTTGTAACTTGAGTTTAAACTAGTCCGGAACATAAATATGAATAACAGAATCTATTGCAGACCTTTAACCAGCAGTTCGTACACAGGATTTTTGAATGCGACTAAGTCATACGGTTTGCCGGACATAACCCAGCAGGTGACAACCTCGTCGATTGCGCCAAATATAACTTTTCTGGCAATCCTTTTATCGAGATTCTGCCGGTAGAGACCCTGCCTGATGCCTTCTTCAACCACCTCCTCGATCAGATAGAAATAACTTTTAAGCGGCTTGGATATGCCTTTATTGATCACCTGATCAATCTGCCGAAGCTCGATCTGTGTAACCTTGGCCTGGTCCGGTCTGTTAGCCAGGGTGGTCAGGTGGTAGGTGATAATCCTTTCGAGCTTTTCATTAGCGTTTTGGCATTGATCCAGCTCACTTTTAAGATCCTCAACAAAAGTGCTCATTAAGTTTTGAAACAGTGAAATCAGAATATCTTCTTTTTTTTTGAAGTATATGTAGACCGTTCCATCAGCAACTCCGGCCTGACCGGCTATATCAGAAATGCGGGTGCGGTGAAATCCGGTACGGGCAAAGGTTTTTACAGCCGCTTCTAAAATAACCTGGTACTTATCACCAGTTCTTTTGGCCATAATATCCCTCCCCTAAAAATGAATGAATACTCATTCGCTATTTATTGTATATTATTTTGAGATAATAATCAAGATCTGTCGCAATTTTTAATTCTGTTATTTTTCTCCTTAATTCTCTTATCATTCCCTGTTGTCTAGCTTATTTTTATATGTTAATATATATTTGCTCGTTAACGCCTCTCGAAAAGGCGTTTTTATTATTGACACTGAGGCCGCGCACAGCGATCTGACTTAAAGGTATTTAAGAGGCATTTCAAGGCGATAAAGAGGCGATAAAGAATAGAAGTGTAAGGAGAGGAACGTAATGTTGAAAAGCAAGGAAAATATTGAGAATAGTAAGGTTAAGCTGGAGATCGAGGTAGCTGCTCCCGATGTCGACACTGCCCTGGCAAAAGCTTACAGAAAAGTTGTTAAAAAAGTTAATCTGCCCGGATTCCGCAAAGGCAAGATTCCCCGCCGCATACTGGAATCGCGTTTTGGTCCGGAAATTTTACATGAGGAAGCGCTTGAGCTCCTTGTTCCTTCCGCTTATGATAAAGCATTGGAAGAAGCTGATATAGATCCGATCAACCACCCTGATTTTGAACTTGTTCAGATTGAGGGAGGAAAGCCTTTAATCTTTCACGCAGTTGTTGAAGTGCTTCCCCCGGTTGAAGTTGGCGAGTATAAAGGACTCAAGGCAGAGCAGGAAGAAGTCGAACTTGATGAAATGCAGATCGAGCATCACTTATTCATGCTTAGAGAACAGAATGCGCGTCTGGTTCCAAGGGAAGAAGGCCCGGTAAAAGAGGGCGACATAGTAATGATAGACTTCAAAGGTTATGTAGATGGTGAACCTTTTGAAGGTGGCGAAGCTGAAAACTATTCGCTTGAAATTGGTTCAAAATCATTTATTCCCGGTTTTGAAGAACAGTTAATTGGTGCTCACCCCGAAGAAGATATTGAAGTTAAGCTTAAGTTCCCAGATAATTACCGCAAAGAAGATGTCGCCGGAAAAGATGCAATCTTTAAGGTTAAAGTCAACCAGATTAAGGAGAAAGAGCTTCCTGAACTTGATGATGAATTTGTCAAAGAAGTAAGCGAGTTTGAAACCATTGAAGATATGAAGGCTGATTTAAGAGTTAAGATGCTGAAAAATGCAGAAGACCAGTCCTTATCAAAGCTGGAAGAAGAGCTGATCGAAAAAGTTGCATCCTCATCAGCGGTTGAAACTCCGAAAGTTCTTGTAGACAGACAGATTGACAGAATGCTTGGCGACCTTGAAAGTTACCTTCGGTATCAGGGCATGGGTTTGGACCAGTTCATAGAGATGTCAGGTAAAACCAGGGAAGAATTGCGCGAAGACAGAAGGGAAGAGGCAGAGCAGCGAGCCAAGGCCAACCTGGTTCTCGATGCCATTGCTAAAAAAGAAGGAATTACTGTTGAAGATAGCGAAATAGAGGCCAAAATAGCTGAAATTGCTGAAAGTTATAATGATGACCCTGAAAGGATCAGGGATATTCTTGAGAAGCAGGGCCGGATTCCGGTCATGATGGAAGAGATTCGCATCCGCAAAGTGATTGACCTTCTTGTCGGGAACGCAGAAATTAAGAAAGTTAAGCCGAATAAACCTGAAAAGGACAGTAAGCCAAAGAAAGCAAAGTCTGCCAAAGCGCCGGATTCGAAGGCGGAGCCGAAGGAAGCAAAAAAAGCAAAAACAACCGCTAAACCAAAAAAAACAGCGGCAGCAAAGACAGAAGATAAAGAAAAGAAACAGGAAAAAAAGGGAAATAAAGATAGTTAAAATGTGATATAATATTATAAGTAAGAATGATTACTAATAATTGATTTATGTGGGGAGGTTTCAATATGAGTTTACTGGTTCCAATGGTTGTTGAACAGACTAGCCGTGGTGAAAGGGCTTATGATATATATTCCCGCTTGCTAAAGGATAGAATTATCTTTCTAGGCAGTGCGATAGATGATAATGTGGCCAATCTGGTGGTGGCCCAGATGCTTTTTCTCGAATCTGAGGATCCGAAAAAAGATATAAATATATATATAAACTCTCCCGGCGGCTCGGTCTATGCCGGTATGGCTATCCTGGATACAATGCGCTATGTTAAGCCGTCGATTTCGACTATATGTGTCGGTCTTGCTGCAAGTTTTGGCGCGGTTTTGCTTTCTGCCGGTGAAAAAGGTAAGCGTTTTGCCCTGCCCAATTCACGCATAATGCTGCACCAGCCCATGGGCGGCGCCCAGGGTCAGGCAGTGGATATAGAAATACACGCACGCGAGATTCTAAAAACCCGTGAGTCACTGAACCAGATATTAGCAGATAATACCGGCCAGCCGGTGGAAACTATCGCGCACGATACAGACCGCGACTTTTTCATGTCGGCAGATGATGCTAAAAACTATGGATTAATTGATGAGATCCTGGTTAACAGACCCTAATAGCGGAGTTGAGGTGAGTTCTCCAAATGTTTAAATTTAATGAAGAAAAAGGACAGCTTAAATGTTCATTTTGCGGAAAGAGCCAGGAACAGGTGCGCAAGCTTGTGGCCGGCCCGGGTGTTTATATCTGCGATGAGTGCATTGAACTGTGCAATGAGATTATCGAAGAGGAAATAGGCGATGAGACCGAACTAGGTAAGGTTGAGCTGCCTAAGCCCCAGGATATCAAAGATGTGCTCGATCAGTATGTAATCGGCCAGGATGACGCCAAAAAGAGTCTTTCTGTGGCTGTTTACAATCATTACAAGCGTGTAAACGCCGGTCTGAAGGTGGAAGATGTTGAACTGCAGAAAAGCAACATCGTTCTGATTGGACCGACCGGGGTCGGGAAAACCCTGCTGGCGCAGACTCTTGCCCGTATCCTTAATGTACCTTTTGCTATAGCCGACGCTACCTCGCTGACCGAGGCGGGCTATGTTGGTGAAGATGTTGAAAATATCCTGCTTAAACTGATCCAGGCAGCTGACTATGACCTTGAAAAGGCTGAGAAAGGCATTGTCTATATTGACGAGATCGACAAGATTGCCCGTAAAACCGACAACCCCTCCATCACCCGTGATGTTTCCGGTGAGGGAGTTCAGCAGGCGCTGCTTAAAATTCTGGAAGGAACAGTAGCGAGCGTTCCACCCCAGGGTGGACGAAAACATCCGCACCAGGAATTTATGCAGATCGATACAACAGATATACTCTTTATTTGCGGTGGTGCTTTTGATGGCCTGGAAAAAATTGTGCAGAACCGTATTGGCAAAAAAGGTATCGGTTTCGGTGCAGAAGTAGTTTCCCGCGATGACGGTAACCTGGGAGCTATATTGAAGCAGATCCTGCCCCAGGACCTGCTGAAGTATGGCCTTATCCCTGAATTTGTTGGACGTATACCGGTTATTGCCACCTTGGATCCACTTGACAGTGAAGCGTTCGTGCGCATTCTCAAAGAACCGCGCAACGCTTTGATTAAACAGTATCAGAAAATCTTTGAAATCGATGGCGTTGCCCTTGAATTCAAAGATAACTGTTTGCAGGCAATTGCCGAGGAAGCGATGAAAAGAAATACGGGGGCCAGGGGCTTGAGGGCTATCCTGGAAGAAACTCTGCTCGATGTTATGTTTGACCTGCCTTCAAGAGATGATATCGAAAGGTGTGTTATTACCCGGGAAGTTGTTATAAATAAAGAAGCGCCAATGCTTGCAACCAGGGATAAACGTAAAAAGAAAGAAGAGTCTGCTTAAAGAACATGTAGGACTGTAACAGGTTTTAAGGATAAGCAAAACAAGGGAATAGAAAAGCGGGGAGCGAATATTTCTTGTAAAAGGGGCTTCTCGCTTTATTTTTAAAAGAAAGGTGGTTTACAGTCATGACCGTTAAGAAAGAACGATTACCGGTTCTTCCTCTGAGAGGGGTGCTGGTTTTTCCAAATATGGTATTACATCTTGATGTGGGACGCGAGCGTTCAATTTCCGCTCTTGAACGGGCAATGATGAAAGATAACCGGATTCTGCTTATAACACAGAAGGATGCCAAGGTTGATGAGCCTGCCAGGGAGGATATTCACGATGTCGGTTCGGTTGCCCGTGTCAAACAGATGATCAAATTGCCCGGCGGAACTATCCGGGTTCTGGTTGAAGGGTTGAACCGGGCCAGAATCAGCGAGTTAATTACCGAAGAACTTTTTCTCGAAGCAGAAGTTGAAGTAATCGAAGACGACGCGAAAAAAACTCCGGAAATTGAAGCCCTGATGCGCAATGTTCTATACCAGTTTGAACAATATATTAAAATCAGCCGCAAGGTTCCGCCTGAAACTCTGACTACTGTTTCAGATATCGAGGAGCCGGGTCGTTTTACCGATATTATTGCTTCACACCTGAGCATGAAAATTCAACAGAAGCAGGAGCTTCTGGAAGCAATCGATCCCCGAAAGCGGCTTGAAGTTCTAAACGATATACTCAGCCGGGAAATGGAGATCCTTGAAATCGAGCGGAAAATCAATCTGCGTGTCAGGAAGCAGATGGAAAAGACACAGAAAGAATATTATCTGCGAGAGCAGATGAAGGCTATCCAAAAGGAGCTTGGCGAAAAAGATGAAAGAATGGCTGAAGCTGAAGAATACAGGGAAAAAATAGCTGAAGCAAAGCTTCCTGAGGAAGTTGAAGAGAAGGCGATCAAGGAAGTCGAACGACTTGAAAAAATGCCTCCGGCCGCTGCGGAAGGTACTGTGATAAGGACATATCTTGACTGGCTTCTTGATCTGCCCTGGTCGGTGGATACAGAAGACAGGCTTGATCTTGATATGGCTGAACAGATCCTAGATGAAGATCATTATGGCCTGGAAAAAGTTAAAGAACGGATCATTGAATACCTTGCTGTAAGGCAGCTGGCCGAAAAGCTGAAAGGGCCGATTCTCTGCCTGATTGGGCCGCCCGGTGTGGGTAAGACTTCACTGGCCAAATCAGTGGCCAGGGCGCTTGAGCGTAACTTTGTCCGTATCTCTCTCGGAGGTGTACGTGACGAAGCTGAAATCCGTGGTCACCGCCGAACTTATATTGGCGCTCTGCCCGGCCGGATTATTCAGGGCATGCGCCAGGCAAAATCTAAGAATCCTGTTTTTCTTATGGATGAAATAGATAAGATGTCGACCGATTTCAGGGGGGACCCTTCATCTGCGCTTCTCGAGGTTTTAGACCCCGAACAGAACAGCGCTTTCAGTGACCACTATATTGAAGTTCCCTTTGATCTTTCACAGGTAATGTTTATAACCACTGGGAATACAACCTACAATATACCCCAGCCGCTGCTTGACAGGATGGAGTTAATTCATATTCCCGGTTACACCGAGGAAGATAAGGTTCAAATTGCCAGGCAGTATCTTATTCCGAAACAGCTAAAAGAGCACGGTTTAACTGAGAAAAACCTTGAAATATCCGAAGGCACTGTAAGACGAATTATCCGTGAGTATACACGGGAAGCAGGTGTGCGTAACCTCGAACGCAATATTTCCGCTATTTGTCGTAAGGTGGCCCGTGAGGTCGTAAAAGATCGCGAAAAGCATATCAGGCTGACTAAAAGCAACCTGCAAAAATATCTCGGCGTTCCCCGTTACCGTTTTGGGGCAGCTGAAAAAGAAAACGAAGTGGGCGTTGCCACAGGTTTGGCCTGGACAGAAAGCGGCGGAGACATCCTCTCGATTGAAGTGAGCCTGATGAAAGGTAAGGGGAAAATGATTCTTACCGGGCAGCTTGGTGATGTAATGCAGGAATCAGCCAAGGCCGCAATGAGTTATATCCGTTCAAGGGCCGAATCGCTGGGGCTTGGAGAAAGCTTCTACGAAGATATCGATATTCATATTCATGTTCCCGAAGGGGCGATACCAAAAGATGGGCCTTCTGCCGGTATTGCCATGGCTACTGCTCTTGCTTCTGCATTGACCAAAGTACCAATCAGGAAAGATGTAACCATGACCGGTGAAATTACCCTGCGTGGGCGCGTATTGCCCATAGGCGGGGTTAAGGAAAAAATGCTGGCAGCGCACCGTGCCGGAATAAAGAACATATTGCTTCCGGCTGAAAACCGTCGTGACTTAAGCGATATCCCGGCAAATGTGCGTCGAAAAGTTGAGGTAACACTGGTAGAACATATGGATGAAGTTCTCGATATGGCCCTGGTAGAACCGGTTTGTCGGACGAAAAACGGCAGCAAGCGTAAAAAACTCAGGGAAGACAATCTTAACCTGCCGGCTGACAAAGAAAACCGTGATTCAGCCTTTCAACACTAATAAAAGCAGCTTGCAGAATTACGGATACATAAATCAGGATCAATAAAAACTCGCAATCAGGGGGCAAGCATTAACAGCCTCTGCCCCCTTTTTATTTTAATCTAACGGAGTTAATAAATTGAAAATTAACAAAGCTGAACTTAAAACCTCTGCCTACAGCGAAAACGATTTTCCTCCTTGGGATATGCCCGAGGTTTCCTTTATCGGGCGCTCAAATGTTGGCAAATCATCACTCTTGAACACCCTGATTGGCCGTAAAAATTTGGCCAGGATCAGCTCAACTCCCGGTAAAACCAGGGGACTCTACTTCTATGCCTTGAATGATAAACTATGCTTTGTTGATCTCCCCGGTTACGGTTATGCTAAAGTATCGAAAAAAGAACGTGAACGCTGGGCGCCAATTATTGAAGATTATCTTGCAACCAGAAGCAATCTACGCGGGTGTTTACACCTCATTGATTGCCGTCACCAACCGACAGAAGATGACCGTTTAATGTCGGAATGGCTCCGGGCTCATACAATACCAACTATAACTGTGGCAACAAAATCAGACAAGATGTCCCGGAGCGTTATGCTCAGGCAGCTGAAGGTTATCCGCACAGGTCTGGGACTATTTGATGAAGATCTGCTGCTGCCCTTTTCTTCCCGTACAGGAGCAGGTCGCGATGATTTGTGGAAAGCAATAATGAATGTAATTTAGTTAAAGGGTGATAAATTTGCCGTTTGCGGGAATTGATGTCGGTTCGCTCACAGCAGAAGTGGTGATTGTAGAACAGGGCAAAATTGTTAACTATACAATATGTCCCACAGGTTCCAACAGCAGAAAAGCGGCTGAAACTGCAATGAAAGAAGCGCTGCTGGGGGCAGATCTGAGCCTTTCGGATCTGCAGTACATCATTGCTACCGGTTACGGGCGTATAAATATTGATTTTGCCGATAAACGGGTTACTGAAATTACCTGCCATGGGCGGGGCGCGCACTTTTGGAATCCCGATGTACGCACTATTATTGATATAGGCGGTCAGGACAGCAAAGTGATCAGGTTAAATACTGACGGCAGGGTTGTAGATTTTGCCATGAATGATAAGTGTGCCGCCGGCACAGGCCGTTTTTTGGAAGTGATGGCACAGGCTCTTGAAGTAGAACTGACCGGTCTGGCGGAACTGAGCGGAAAAGCGGAAAATACAGTTTCGATCAGCAGCATGTGTACTGTATTCGCTGAATCAGAAGTTGTATCCCTTATTGCCCGGGGGTTACCTCGGGAAGATATCGCCCGAGGGTTGCATCAGTCTATAGCAGATCGCACAGCCGGCCTTGTTAAAAGAGTTGGTCTTGAAGAACTTGTGATGATGACCGGTGGTGTGGCACGGAACAGTGCTGTTGTAAGCGCTCTTAATGACAAGCTGAAAACCGTAATCATCATTCCTCCCGAACCACAAATAGCAGGAGCGCTTGGCGCAGCTCTTCTGGCCGAAGAAGAAATAAAAACCTGAAATCACAATAATATATTATAATTATTAATTTAATATATGCCCCAGGCCGTTATGCTGCAGGCTTTTTTTGATCTGAGTGCTTAATGCGGCTGCCAGCAGAACTTTTAGCAGGTCAAAAGGAATAAAAGGCAGCACACCTACAAGTAAAACCTGCTTGATGCTGTATTGCATTAAGAGGGCAAGCTGCAGGGAGCCAAAGAGATATATGAAAAATATTGCCGGCAGCAAAGAAACAGCATTAAGAACATAAGAGTTCTTATAATATTTTTTCATTAACAGACCGGTTATCAGGACTGCAGGTATAAATCCCCAGAGATAACCGCCGGTTGGGCCTGTAAGCATGTATATGCCACCTCTGGCCATCGAAAAAACAGGCGCTCCGGCTGCGCCAAGCAACAGGTAGGCAATTATTGTTAAAATACCTGCCCTGGGGCCCAGTAGGGCTCCGGCAATTAGCACGCCTACCACCTGACCGGTGAAGGGTACCGGGCTGAAGGGCAGGGGTATTGCCACCTGTGCCAGAACAGCAATCAAGGCGGTAAATAAAGCAGAAGCGGTTAATTTTGCTATAGGCATCAGGTTATCTCCCCGAAATTTAGATAATGTGTTTTTCCGGTATTGTCCTCTATAATCAAAGCTCCCTTTTCACTTAGGTTAACTGCTCTTCCGGTAAGCGATCCTCCAGGTCGGCTTATTGTAACCTGCTGACCAAGTGTTGAACTAAAATATTTCCACTTTTTATAAAAAGGGGAGAAACCATTGCTGAAAAAGAGTTTATAGTCATTTACCAGCGCTTTATAAATCTCCACCAGCATGTAAGTGCGATTATGGCGCTTACCGCTCTCGATAAACAGTGAGGTTGCCCTTTCTTTCAGCTCTGTGGGGAAAGTATCAGTGTTCTGACTGATATTAAGCCCGATTCCGACGATGATATATTCAATGCGATCAGGTTCGCCCTTTAACTCCGTTAGAACGCCTCCAAACTTCTTCGAGTTTATTAAGAGATCATTCGGCCACTTAACCTGCACCTGCAGGTTATGTATTTCACGGAAATAAGCGGCAATAGAAACGGCCGTAACAAGGGTTACCGGGGTGACCTCTTCAGGGGTTATATGTTCGGGGCGGAGAATAATTGAAAACCAGATCCCGCTTTTAGGCGGGGAGAACCAATGACGTCCGAGACGCCCACGACCTTGCAGCTGCTCTTCAGCTGCAATGACACTATATCCTGGCGCACCGGATTCAGCCAGGATACGTGCTTCACGGTTTGTTGAATCAACTGAGTGTTTGCAAATTATTCTGTTTTCTATCAGCAGCCTGCTGTCCAAAAAATCTGGTTCAGTATCAAGTCTGTAACCGCGGTTGGTGACAGAACTGATTTCGTAACCTTCTTCTCGTAACCGTTCGATCTGCTTCCAGATTGCTGCCCGGCTGGTATCTGTGTTTTTACTTAGATCTGTTCCAGAAATAAACTGCCCTTTACAATCTTTCAGTTGTTTTAATATTTTTTCCCTGCTGTTGTTTTTATTCACTACTACCCCCGGATGATAACTTTTGATAGAATATAAGCGAGAAATCAGTGATTGTCAACCCCGAACATTAATTATGGTTGACAATTAAAGATGGCATCCGGCAAATCAAGTAAAAACTTTTATACTTCATTAAACTAGTATTGATTGCCGGCAGATTTGATCCTCACGGAGCCTACAAAAAAAAGACGCGGTTTGCATAACCGCGTCCAGCAAATATATATAAAAAGAGGGGGTCAACTCACATTTATTATAAAGGCTTAACATTACAGGAATATTACAATCAGGTTTTTTTTTCATTACATTAATAAAATTTTAATGAGGGAGTAATAAAATGCGGCGTGCAGCCGATTTTGTGACAACTAAGCCGGTAATACTCGGAAGGGAAGCCAACGTTGAAAAAGTTCTTGATATTTTACTTAAGGCTGAAGATGGTTTAATTTGTCTGGGCAAAAACGGGATAATCAACCAGGTTATAACCTGTGAATCGGCTTTAGGTTCCATTAAAAACGCTTCAGGCAGTCGGAAACTGACTGCTGCCGATCTGGCGTTGAAGAAATTGGAAACTACCGGTACTGATACGTTTTGGCCCAATTTTATCGATAAACTTAATAACAACGGGATTGTGGCTGTTTTTGATTCGAACAAAACTATAATTGGAGTAATAACAATTAACAGTATTCTGAAAGAGCTGGCGGGTAAGACATTGGAGCTGGAACGAGAAATTGATGCAATTATTAATTTTACATCTGACGAGATATTTGTAGCCGATGGTGACGGCAGGGTGTTGAGGGCTAATTCTGTATTTGAAGATAATTTTGGCGTCAAACTCGATTCCGTAATCGGCAAAAATGTTAATGAACTTGAAAAGAAAAAGATCTTCACACCATCTGTTACCAGGTTGGTTATCGATAAAAAGAGCACTCAAACAGTAATTCAGTCCCGCCGCGATGGAAGGAAACTTTTAGCTACAGGTACCCCGGCTTTTAATGAAGACGGGTCAGTGTTCAGGGTTATTGTAAATACAAGAGATATTACAAAGCTGAACAACTTAAAACAGCAGCTTGAAGAAGCGGAGTTGTTAAAAAACCGTTACCAGCAGGAACTGATTGAACTGCGGCAGGGTTACCTGCACAGTGGTGAAATTGTGGCTTCGAGTCCGGTCATGCTGGATCTCCTGAAAGTCGCCACTAAAATAGCTGCAGTTGATTCCACAGTGCTGCTTACAGGTGAATCAGGGGTGGGTAAGGGAATGATAGCCCGCTACATTCATAACACCAGCCCCCGCGCCGACAAACCTTTTACAGTCGTTAATTGTGGAGCGATTCCGGAAAATCTTCTTGAAAGCGAGCTTTTCGGTTATGCCGGAGGCGCTTTTACAGGCGCCCGGCGTGAAGGAAAAATTGGTAAGCTGGAACTTGCTAACGAAGGGACCCTGTTTCTGGATGAAATAACCGAGCTTCCACTTAATCTGCAGGTTAAACTGCTGCATGTAATCCAGGAAGGAATAATCAGCCGTATTGGCGGAACCCGTGAGATAAAACTCAACCTGCGCTTTATTGCCGCTACAAACCGCGATATTGCCGGCCTGGTGGAGGAAGGCAAATTTCGTGAAGACCTCTATTTCAGGCTTGATGTAATACCCTTAATAGTACCTCCTCTTCGGGAGAGACATGAAGATATTAAAGCCCTGGCCGGGCAGTTTTTAAGCAGACTTAACAGACGTTATCAGAAAGATAAGTATTTCAACTCTGAAGTATATAGTTTCCTTGAGGAATATAACTGGCCGGGAAATGTTCGTGAACTGGAAAACCTGGTTGAAAGAATGATGATTGTAGTAGACAGCAGTGAGATAGGAGCAATCCATCTACCCCGGCGACTGACGGGAATTGAACAGGCGGAGATTCCCAAAAAACCGGCCATAAAGCTTGAGCCCTTAAAAGAGGCAAAAGAGAGTCTTGAACGTAGGCTGCTTATCGAAGCTCTTCGTGTTTGCAGGACAACATATGAAATTGCAGAGATTCTTAAAATAGACCAGTCAACGGTAGTACGCAAATTGAAGAAGTATAACCTGGTTACCGGGGGGCACGAAATAGATTAATGAAAAGCAACTGAAAATCCAACGGTTTGATGTGTAAATGCATTAAAATGATGTGTAAATGCATTAGAGCTGGTGATATTTTTCTCAAATAAAAAAGTACATAAATCAATTATCCTGGGATAAGGCCTTAATTAGAGGCCTTATTCTTACTTTAAAGTTATTGGAGCCAGAAAAACAAATATGGCACCAATATTGCACTATAATATGTTAAGAAACTCACAAGCAGAAAGGGGTTTAACTTTATGAACCAGAAACCAGTTGGACCGGACTACGGGCCGGGACCGAACTCGCAGGAACTGATGAAATTGCGCGACGAAAATGTAGCCCGCGGCATATCATACGTGATGCCGGTATTTGTCAAAGAAGCCAAAGGAGCGATTATTACCGATGTAGACGGCCGGGAATATATTGACTTTGTCAGCGGCATCGGGGTTTCGAACTTCGGCAACAACTACCCGGCCGTAGTCGAAGCGATTAAGAACCAGGCTGACCAGTATTTACACACCTGCTTCATGGTGACCATGTATGAACCTTACGTAAAACTGGCCGAGAAACTGAATAAGATTACGCCCGGGGAATTTCAGAAGAAAACCGCCTTTTTCAACAGCGGGGCCGAAGCGGTTGAAAATGCCGTCAAGCTCTCGCGCCGCTACACGAAAAAGACAGCGATGATTTCGCTGGAGTGCGCCTTTCACGGCCGTACCCTGATGACAATGACCCTTACCTCGAAAGTAAAACCCTATAAATACGGCTTTGGACCCTTTGCCACCGACGTATACAAGATTCCGTCGGCCTACTGTTACCGCTGCCGCTTCGGGATGACCTACCCGGCCTGCGACCTGCACTGCGCCAGGTACTTAGAGCAGTTCTTTGCTGTTGAATGCGCCGCAGACAACGTTGCCGCCGTTATCGCCGAACCGGTCCAGGGCGAAGGCGGCTTTATCGTTCCCCCTAAAGACTACTTTAAAGTGCTCCATGAAATATGCCGGAAAAACGATGTGCTTCTAATCTTAGATGAAATCCAATCCGGCTTCTACCGCACCGGAGGCGCCTTTGCCAGTGAGCACTACGGCATCGCCCCTGATTTGATCACCATGGCCAAATCGCTGGCCGGCGGAGTGCCGATCAGCGCGCTGACCGGCAGGGCCGAAGTGATGGATGCCGCAGGGCCCGGAGAAATCGGCGGTACCTATGGCGGTAACCCGATCGGCTGTGCCGCCGGACTGGCCGTGATGGAAGCGATCGAGAAAGACGATATTGCCGGCCAGGCGAAAAAGACAGCGGAACTTACAGCGACCCGGTTAGATGAAATGGCGGAGAAATATTCACTTATCGGCGAACATCGCGGTTTGGGCGCCATGCGGGCGATTGAGCTGGTAAAAGACAAAGCCAGCAAAGAGCCGGCAGCCGACGCGGCTAAGGCGATCGTCAAACGCTGCCATGAACGCGGCCTGATCATTATCACCGCCGGGATCTTTGGCAACGTGATCCGCTTCCTGATGCCCGTTAATATTACGGAGGAACAGCTAAACCGGGGCCTTGATATCCTGGAAGATGCTATTGCTGAAGAGCAGGGAGGAAAGTAAAATTTGTATGGAGTTTACGGCAAGCTTTTAATCGTTGATCTCAGTAAGATGGACATCATCGAAAAAGAGCTTGAGCAAGAAGTATTTTATGAATTCCTGGGAGGCAGGGGCCTGGGCGCTTACCTGCTGGCAAAAATGCTGGCACCGGGTGAGGATCCGCTCTCTCCGAACAACGTTATTGTTTTTGCTACTGGACCTGCCACTGATTCAGGCCTGGCTCCTGCCTCCGGTTATGGTATTTTTACAAAATCACCGGTAACCGGTCTTTTTACAGAAGCCTATGCGAAGGGATACTTGCCGTCGTTAATTAAGAGGACGGGTTATGATGCAATTGTTATAACCGGCGCGGCTTCGCATCCGAGTTTCATTACTATTTCTGAACTGGGTGTTAATTTCTATGATGCTGTAGAAACATGGGGAATGGATACAGATACAGCTGAAGGATCTATTCTTAATGTTGTTGGTGCAACTGATTCAGAAGTGCTGGTAATCGGGCCTGCCGGGGAAAATATGATTGCTTCTGCCTGCTTAAAAAGTAATCGCCACAGAAGTTTCGGACGAGCTGGATTAGGGGCTGTTTTCGGATCGAAAAATTTAAAAGGCGTCGTTTTTAGGGGTGGCGCTAAAGCTGAGCTTTATGAAAGTGAAGCTTTTACTGGCTGGAATGATCAGTTCATTAGACGTTGTAATAATGAGGAAGAAGCGAAGGCGATAAAATTTTTTAGTATACCTTCGCTTGTAACCGTTGCCAATACAAGAGGCTTTTTTACTTCCGGTTATTGGGCTGAAGGACGGCTTGAGGGATGGGAAAAAATTGTTGAATCTTACCGCTCGGGTAAAGTGAGTGCAAAGGGTTTGAGTTGTCATAGTTGTTTATTAAGCTGCGACCAAGAAACCTTTATAAACTATGATCATTGCGGAAGAGGAGTTAAAGGACTGGATTACAACTACTTAAGCGCGATTGGCGGCCTTTGCCGCATTACCAGCCTGGAAGATATAGTCAGCCTTGTAGACCTCTGCGAACAGCTCGGTATTGACCCTGTCAGCGCCGGGAATATAGCATCATTTGCTATTGAAGCCGGGTTAAGAGGCAAATTGGATAACCCGCCTCTTTATGGCAACTCTGATCGAATTGCCTTATTTTTGGAATCCGTTGCATATAGGAAAGGTGAAGGAGTCATCTTTGCCGATGGTATCAGGGAAGCCGCCGCCATGTTGGATATGCCTGACCTTGCAGTGCATTTCAGAGGGCTTGAACCTGCCGGCTTTGATCCCAGGGTTATTAAAATAGTCGCCCTGTCGCATTTAGTATCGGGGTTCGGAGAATCAAATCCGGAGAGTTTCTATCTCTCCGGCCTCGGTTATGGCCTTTTTGATACAGAAAAGAGGAATAACCCTGCCCGTATTTTTGTTGAATACGAAGATAAAATGAATATTATTGACAGTCTTGTCTTCTGCCGAAACGCCCATAAGCTTATTCAATGGGAAAATTTAATAGCAGTTGTATTCCTTCTTACCGGAAAGCGTTACAGCGCAGCCGGCCTTCGCGCTGTTTCGGCCCGAAATCTTTCAACAATCAGGCTCTTCAATCTGAGCGAAGTCACTACGGGTATGGGAGACAGCCTGCCCTCCAGATTTATAGAAGAGCCGATAAATAATGAAAAAGATTTGGTAAAAGTTGAAGAATTGGAGCTGATGCTTAAAGATTATTATTTACTCAGAGGTTGGAATGAGAAAGGTATACCCCCTGCGGGGAACAATAATCAACAATTATTAAGGAGGACAATACAATGTCTGTAGAAGTACAAAAAAGCAAAAAAGAAGATAATACTCTAACTGCTACTTTAAATATGATTAAACAGTCAATTGAGCTGTCAGAGCTTTCAAATGATGTTTATGAACATCTCAAAACACCGATGAGGTTTGTTGAAGTCGCTGTCCCGGTTGAAATGGATGACGGCAGCACCAAGGTTTTTACCGGTTACCGTTCTCAGCACAATAATGTTTTCGGGCCTTATAAAGGCGGTATTCGTTATCACCCTGCTGTGACCACCGACAGCATAAAAGCCCTGTCAATGTGGATGACGCTGAAATGTTCACTGGTTGGTGTTCCGTTTGGCGGTGGCAAAGGAGCTATTGTCTGCGATCCTCTTACAATGTCAATGAAAGAGAAAGAAAGAATGACTCGTAGTTATGTCCGGGTTCTCGGCTCAATCCTGGGACCGGAAACTGATATTCCTGCTCCCGATGTTGCTACAGACGGACAGGTTATGGCCTGGATTGCAGATGAATACAGCAACATAATGAGAGTGCCTTCTTTTGGGGTTGTTACCGGTAAACCTTTGGCTGTGGGCGGTTGTGTAGGCCGGACAGAGGCAACAGGCAAAGGTGTTTTCTTCGTGACCAGGGAAGCGGCAGCAGCAACTGGTATGGATTTGGAGAAAGCCCGTGTAGCCGTACAGGGTTTTGGAAATGTAGGCAGTAATGCCGCAATTCTCTTTGCTGAAGCAGGCAGCCCTGTTGTAGCTGTCAGTGATGTTAGCGGTGGCGTATATAACCCGAAGGGACTGGATATTCTTGCCCTGGTCAATCATGTTGAGAGAACCGGTTTTGTAAAAGGATTTCCCGGTGGAGACGAAATAACAAATGCAGACCTTCTGACGATTGACTGCGATGTGCTTATTCCGGCAGCTCTTGAAAATCAGTTGAAAGGTGATAATGCTGATCAGGTCAAAGCGAAAATAATTATTGAGGGAGCCAATGGCCCGACTACTCCCGAAGCCGATCATATCCTTAAGGATAATAATATATTACTTGTTCCTGATATTCTCGCCAACAGCGGAGGGGTTACCGTATCTTACTTCGAGTGGGTCCAGAACAACTATGGTTTCCGCTGGGATTTAGGCACAGTTAACCGCCGACTGGAAGAGAAAATGACTGAAGCATTCAAGCTGGTTTACAGCTTCTATTGCGAAAAGTGCATCGGTTCCGATATGCGTACAGGTGCGTACAGGTATTCAATTCAACGCCTGGCTGAAGCAATGCAGTTCCGTGGCTGGATTCGCAACGGTACGCACAGTTAAAAATAGTCCAGTTAAAGGGACAGGTGAGCGCCTGTCCCTTTAATTAGGTTTAATGTAGTAATAAAAACGAATATTTGTTATAATTCTATATGAATTTCGGTATCTTTCTGTCACTTCCTGTAGGCTGAAGTTTAGAATCATAAATAGTGGTTTTCAAATCTCTTTAAATGAGAGGAGAAGATATATTGTCGCGGGTTGTAAATACTGAAATAACTGCTGACCTTCTAATTAACCAGGATTGGTGTAAGGGGTGCGGCATCTGTATTGCTTTCTGTCCAAGGGAAGCTCTTTTTTTAGATGAAAAGGGAAAAGCAGAAAAAAATAATGAGAAGTGTACCTGTTGTGGAATTTGCGAAACATTTTGCCCTGATTTTGCACTGACTGTAGTAAAGAGGAGGCTTTCAGCAGATGGCGGAGACAAAGCCGGTTTTAATGCAAGGCAATGAAGCCTGTGCTGAAGGTGCGATCAGCGCCGGTGTAAGATTTTATGCCGGCTATCCGATAACACCATCAACAGAAATAGCCGAGCACATGGCAGCAAGATTGCCTGATCTCGGCGGTGTTTTTATCCAGATGGAAGATGAAATAGCCAGTATGGCTGCCGTGATTGGCGCCTCTATCGGTGGAATGCGAACCCTGACTGCAACAAGTGGTCCGGGATTTTCTTTGAAACAGGAGAATCTCGGCTATGCAATCATGGCTGAAATTCCCTGTGTTGTTGTTAATGTTCAGCGTATGGGACCAAGCACCGGAGTCCCGACAGCGCCGGCCCAGGGAGATGTTATGCAGGCCCGCTGGGGCACTCATGGTGATCACCCTATTATCGTTTTTTCACCGGCCTCTGTCTATGAAACTTTTTATCTTACCATTGCTGCTGTCAACCTCAGCCAGAAGTTAAGGCAGCCGGTTATTATGCTGCTCGATGAAGTTATAGGGCATATGCGCGAAAAAGTGATGATTCCGGAGGCCGGTAAACTATTGGTGGAAAAATCTAGTGATAATATTCCTGCCGATTGGAAGCCTTATGACGAGAAGGGGTTGACTCCCCTGGTACCCTTTGGTTTTGGCCATTATTATCATGTAACCGGACTTTTCCATGACCAGTATGGTTTTCCCACAGGTGATCCGACCCAGGTTGAAAGAGCCCTGGACAGAATTCATGGTAAGCTGGAAAAGTATCGTGATGAAATAGTTCTAACCAACTACATCGGTCACAAGGAGCCCCGTGTTGTGATTATAACTTATGGTTGTACGGTCAGATCAGCCCGTGCTGTGGTTAAAAAAGCTTACTGGCAGAACCGTTTGCCGGTGGGACTGCTCAGTTTGCAGACAATTTGGCCTTTCCCCGGGAAAGAAGTTGCTGCTATAGCAAAACAGGCAGATGTGATTATTGTGCCTGAAATGAACATGGGACAAATAGTCGGTGAAGTAGAAAGGTACGCCTGCGGTAATGCCGAGGTTGTGCCCCTTAACCGGTATGACGGAGAAATGATGTCTCCCGATCAAATATCCGAACTGTTAGGAAGGTGGCTGTAATGGAACAGCTGACCCAGGATTATTTACGCACAAAAAAATTGCCTCATATCTGGTGTCCCGGTTGTGGAAACGGGATAGTTACTGCTGCGCTTGTAAGGGCTATTGAGCGTACCGGCTATGACCAGAGCGAGGTAGTGATTGTATCAGGAATTGGCTGTTCATCCAGGGCGGCCGGTTATTTAAATTTCAACACACTGCATACAACTCATGGCAG
Source organism: Bacillota bacterium (assembly GCA_019428945.1). Lineage (GTDB taxonomy): Bacteria > Bacillota > Dethiobacteria > DTU022 > DTU022 > JAABTH01. Next base: position 19,446 of record JAHYJM010000005.1, read on the forward strand.
AGCGCTTGCATTTGCAACCGGTTTGAAAATGGCCAGACCTGAACTGAAGCTCTTTGTTATCATGGGTGACGGAGACTGCAGTGCCATAGGCGGTAATCACTTTATTCATGCTGCAAGAAGGAATATCGATCTTAATGCAGTAATAATCAATAACCATATTTACGGGATGACAGGGGGACAGCATTCACCCTTAACCCCGACGGGTATGAAGGCAACCACCGCTCCCGGCGGCACACTTGAGAGAGCCTTTGACCTGCTTGAACTGGCAAGGGGAGCCGGAGCTACTTTTGGAGCCCGTGGTAACGCTGCCCAGCCGCGACAGCTGGAACAGCTCATACTAAGGGCTGCCAATCATAAAGGATTTTCAGTTCTTGAAGCGCTTTCTCCCTGTCCGATTGCTTACGGCAGGCGCAATAAACTTGGCGGGGCAGTTGAGATGCTTCGTGAAATGAAAGACAGCGCTGTTTCGATGGAGAAAGCTTCAGGTATGGAGCCGGAAGAGCTGGAAGGTAAGACCTTAAGCGGCGTCATATTCTCAACCGAAGCCCCGGAATTTTCGGAAGAATATTACCGGTCAATCGGCAAGGCGTAAAGCGGGAGGTAATTATTTGAGTAACAGGCAGGAAATTTTATTAACCGGAGCAGGCGGGCAGGGACTTATTCTCGCTTCAATCGTCCTGGCTGAAGCTGCGGTTAACGACAATAAAAATGTTGTACAAACCCAGTCTTACGGCCCTGAAGCCCGTGGCGGGGCCAGTATGGCCGGGGTAATAATTGATGTTGATACAATCGAATATCCGAAGGTCACCAAACCTTCTGTGCTGCTCTGTATGAACCAGGCTTCATTTAACAAATATATTCCCAAGGTTGAACCGGGTTGTACTATCATCGTTGATTCAACATTTGTCAGCGGCCCTTACCGCGAAGATTATAAAATAAATGCTCTGCCTATTACGCAGGCCGCAAGAGAACAGCTGGGGCGCGAGGTTGTTGCCAACATGCTTGCTCTGGGCGCTATTAATGCCGCCACAGGCCTGGTTGATCGGGAAATTTTCAGAGAAAGCATTTTTAAGTTAGCGCCCAAGGGAAGTGGTGAGCTCAATCAAAAGGCTTTTGACCTGGGTTACCGACTCTATAATGAGGGTATGGGGCAGAATCTCGGAATATCTTCTCAAACCCCTCAATAAAAGGGTTATCCTGGTTGTTGTCGTTACCGTTATTGCTACTGAGCTTTTTATTGTAACTGATATAGGGCCTTTTCGATTTTCAATTGGCACTGTTGTTTTTGTCTACGCTATTCTCAGCCTCAACCACATCTTGATCATCCCAACAGCTGTAATGGTTGCATTCTCAACTCTTCTTCTCAGGGTTGGGTTGGACTACTTCTTTTGGCTTCCCCGCGAATATTTTAATTTTATGGTCGCTCACCAGTATTCTGGTGTAGTTTATTTTATGCTTCTCGCTTTAATTTTAAAGTTAGGCGGTATAAGAGAAGGCACAAGAAATATATCATTAACCCTGGTGCTCTATCTTGGTGGAGCAGTAATTCTGTCTAACCTGGCTGAAGCGCTGGTAAGGGTTTCTTCGGTTGATATTTTTACTTTAGTAAATCTGATTATTTTAATCCTTATGTCTTCTGTACAGGTATTTCTGGTCACCAGCCTGGTTAACATCAGCCAGTTTCAGAAAACCCTGGTCATGGATGAACAGCAGCGTGTCAGTTATGAAAAGATGCTGATCATCGCTTCCGAGCTTTATGATGAGCTATTTTATATGCAGAAATCAATGGAAAACATAGAAAATATTATGGCTAAAAGTTACAATTTACACAAGCGTTTAAAAGAACTCAAGCTTGCCGACAGGTCTTTTGAACATTCTGCTCTCGAAATTGCGGAAGAAGTGCATGAAGTAAAAAAAGATACAATCCGTATTCTGGCCGGTTTGGGTGAAGCGCTCAAAATCAGAAAAGAAAAACCGGTTATGAACCTCTCTGAGATACTTGACCTTGTCATTAAAACCAACCGTAGTTACAGTCAGAGTCTCGATAAGAAAATTCAGTACAGTCTGAGGATCGAAGAAGATCTTGAAGTTGAGCAGATCTACCCACTGCTGGCAATTCTTAACAACCTGGTTTCTAACGCGGTCGAAGCAATAACATCTGAGGGGTTAATTCACCTGGTGATCAGGTGCAGAAACTCTATCCTGAGAATATATGTTTGTGACAACGGCGAACCAATAAAGGATCGTGACAGAAACCTTATGTTCGAACCCGGTTACACCACCAAGTTTTCAGCCGAAGGAGTTCCATCGACAGGCATAGGTCTTGCTTATGTCAAAGGCCTGGTGGAAAACTTCAGGGGCAGGGTTGTGTACAGGAAAATTAAAGAAGAAAAATGTTTTATTGTTATGATTCCAGCTGGAAGTATTTCCGGAGGCCAATAAGATGAATGATTTTACTTTTTTCATAATTGACGATGACCTTGCCTGCCGTCGGATCCTGTCACAGATTATTGAAGATGAAAGTCTTGGTGAAGTGATTGGCGAACTGCCTGATGGGCATGGTAATGTTGTCGGAACAATATTATACCATCAGCCCGAGGTGCTGCTTGTTGACCTCTTAATGCCGGGTAAAGATGGAATAGAGATTGTTGAACAGCTCAGAGATAGAAACTACCGGGGTAAAATTGTGATGATATCGCAGGTGGAAAAAAAGGAAATGGTTGCCCAGGCATATGCTGCCGGTATCGAATTCTATATAAATAAGCCTGTTAACAGGGTTGAAGTTATTTCAGTAATCAAGAATATAACCGAACGTTTGAGAATGGAACGTTCATTTGAGCAAATGAGAGATTCACTCGAAGCCCTGGACCGAATCGGCAGTCTCAGAAGAGGTGCAGTATCCAGGGAAAGCAGGCAGCCCGATCAGGATATAATCAAAGAAAAAACACGTGAAATATTAGCTGATCTGGGATTGATTGGTGAACCGGGAAGCCATGATCTGATCCAGGTTGTCCTGTTTTTGAATACTGTTCCCGATGTGGAGAAATATCTTGGCGAATACAGGCGCCTTAAAGATCTTTACCAGGCAGTTCAGGAAAAATATTTACGTGAAGAAGAAAAACAGACTGATGTGCGCGCTATTGAGCAGCGGGTGCGTCGTGCGATCAGGCATGCTATGGATCATGTGGCTGCCCTGGGCATTGAAGATTATAATAACCCTACCTTTGAACGCTACGGATCAAAGTTCTTCGATTTTAATGAGCTTCGCGTGAAAATGAAAGAGTTGGAGCAGGAGATGGAGGTACCGACAAAGACCCGGGTAAACATCAAACAGTTTATAAACGCTCTTTACTGGGAAATTAAAAAGTAAATTTCCCCCGACTCAAAGCCGCGCCTTGACTTTCAACCTTACTAATAATACTATTTAAAAAGTTGATTTGGTAAACCTTATGGATGACGAAGCGGTGATTTTATGCGAGTTTTTTTATTTGAATTTCTGTCTTCTGTCTCCTAACCTAACGAGGTGACTTAATAAATGTCCGAAACAACATTGCCCCCTGTTTATGACCCGGCCGCCGTTGAAGAAAAACTGTACCAGTTCTGGTTAGATGGTGAGTATTTCAAAGCGGCCCGTGAGGCAGGACGACAGACTTTTACCATTGTTATCCCCCCGCCTAACGTTACCGGTTCTCTGCATATGGGTCATGCACTCAACAATACTGTTCAGGATATTTTAATTCGCTGGAAACGGATGCAGGGATATGATACACTCTGGCTTCCCGGTTCTGATCATGCCGGAATAGCTACTCAGACTGTAGTTGAAAAACATCTGGCCGAAGAGGGTTTAGACAGCCGTCAAATGGGACGGGAAGCTTTCATTGAGAGAGTCTGGGAGTGGAAAGAGAAATATCATGCCCGGATAACGAAGCAGCTTTATCGTCTCGGTGTATCATGTGATTGGTCCCGTGAACGCTTTACAATGGATGAAGGCTGTTCAAAAGCGGTGCGTAAAGTATTTGTCGATCTTTACCGGCGTGGATTAATATACCGGGGAGATTACATGATTAACTGGTGTCCCCGTTGTCATACAGCCCTCTCTGATATTGAAGTTGAGCATGAGGACGAATCTTCATCTCTCACTCATATATGTTACCCCCTTGAAGATGGCAGCGGTTCAATATCTGTTGCCACTACCCGTCCTGAAACGATGTTGGGTGATACAGGTGTGGCAGTGCATCCGGATGATAAACGTTACCGTAAACTAGTTGGCAAATATGTGATACTGCCGCTTCTTGACCGGCCCATACCAATAGTAGCTGATGAATATGTCGACCCCGAATTCGGCAGCGGAGCCGTTAAGGTTACTCCCGGACACGATCCGAACGATTTTGCTATCGGACAGCGTCATAAACTTGATTTGATCAAGATAATTGATGAAGATGCCAGAATGACTGAAGCAGCAGGCCCTTATGCCGGTCTGGATCGTTATGAATGCCGGGAGAAAGTAGTTGCCGATCTGCAAAAGCTGGGCGCTGTAGAAAAAATTGAGGTTTATGACCATGCTGTTGGCCGCTGCCAGCGCTGCAGCACGGTGGTAGAACCTCTTATTTCGAGACAGTGGTTTGTAAAAATGAAGCCTCTGGCTGAACCGGCACTGCAGGTCGTAAATGATGATCTGACCCGTTTTGTGCCCCCCCGCTTCACCCGCATTTACAAAAATTGGGTTGAGAATATACGGGACTGGTGTATTTCACGCCAGATATGGTGGGGACACCGCATACCCGCTTGGTACTGTGCCTGCGGTGAAGTTATTGTTGATTATGCTGAACCGAAAAACTGTCCCTCCTGCGGTGGCAGCTCGATTGAACAGGATCCGGATGTTCTTGATACCTGGTTCAGTTCAGCCCTCTGGCCCTTTTCTACCCTGGGCTGGCCTGATGAAACACCTGATCTTAAGCATTATTACCCCACTTCAGTGCTGGTTACTGCTTATGATATTATATATTTCTGGGTTGCCAGGATGATGTTCATGGGATTAGCTTTCATGGGGGAAGTACCATTTAATACAGTTTATATAACTGGTTTGGTGCGTGATGCTCAGGGTCGTAAAATGAGTAAATCGCTTGGTAACGGTATTGATCCCCTTGAAGTTATCGAAAACTATGGTGCAGACACATTGCGGTTTACGCTCATTACCGGTCAGGCGCCCGGTAATGACCAGCGATTTCGTCAGGAAAGCGTTGAGGCAGGGCGCAATTTTGCAAACAAGGTATGGAATGCCTCGCGGTTTGTGTTAATGAATCTTTATGATGAAGGAAGCAGCGAGCCGGATTTTCCCCGTTTCGAGCCGGAAAGCCTTCCCACCGGGCTGAACCGGGCAGACCGTTGGATTTTGCATCGATATAATGAAACTGTGATAAAAGCGACCGCCTTGCTTGAAAAGCACGAGCTTGGTGAAGCAGCGCGCCTTATATATGAATATTTGTGGAACGATTTTTGTGACTGGTATGTAGAAATAAGCAAATATTATTTGTACCGCACAGATGGCAGCAGTGAAGCCGATCAAGATCGCCGCCGCACCCGTTCGATGCTCTCTTACCTTCTCGACGGTGTCATGAAACTGCTTCACCCCTTTATGCCATTTATTTCTGAGGAAATTTGGCAGCAGCTACCCTATCGTGATGGAAAAACATTAGTAAGAGCAGACTGGCCGAAAGCGCTTGACTCACTTAATTTCCCGGTTGAAGCGACAGAAATATCACTTTTGCATGAGGTAGCCAGGGCGATCAGAAACCTGCGCAGCCAGGTTAAGCTGCCGCCGGGCAAAAAAGCGGCAGTTGTTGTCCGGGCTTCAGGAAATATAGCTAAATGCCTGCAGGAAGAAAGTCATCAGCTCAACAAGCTTGCTTTTGCTGAACCGCTGACGGTTTCGCCTGAAGCAGCAAAGCCGGAACAGGCCCTGACAGCTATTATCGGCGATGAAATTGATGTTTACCTGCCCCTGGAAGGAGTAATTGATTTCGAAGCTGAAATAAATCGCCTGCAGAAGGAACTTGGGCAGTTAGAGGTTGAAATTAAAAAAACTGAAAGTAAGCTTGGCAGCCCCGGTTTTATCAATAAAGCACCTGCAGAAGTTGTGGAGAAAGAAAAAGCCCGCCGGGATGAGCAGGAAACAAAGCTTGTAAAACTCCGGGAACGCCTGGAGGAGCTAAACTAAACGATGAATACAGAAAAACGTTATGAAGAAGCTCTGAATTGGATTCACGGTCTCGGTCGTTTTGGAATTAAACCCGGTCTGGAAAGGATTACTGCGCTTCTTGAAATGCTTGGCAATCCGCATCATAACATTTCCTTTGTTCACATCGGAGGGACCAACGGAAAAGGTTCGACTGCTGCGATGCTGGCTTCTATTCTAAGAACAGCGGGCTTAAATATCGGCCTCTATACTTCGCCCTATCTTTTATCTTTCACAAACCGGATGGCTGTTAACGGCAGCGACATAAATCAGGGTGATCTCGCTGATCTTGTTGATGAGATTAAACCTTTAATTGATCAGATATTAAACGATCCTGAACTGGGGCAACCGACCGAATTTGAAGTTGTTACTGTTCTGGCGTTAACCTATTTTGCCCGGCAAAAAGTAGATCTGGTTGTGCTTGAAGTAGGGCTTGGTGGCAGATTGGATGCAACAAACGTTGTTATTCCAATTTTGAGTATTATTACCAACATCAGCTTGGAGCATACGGAAATTCTTGGAGATACCATCACAAAAATTGCCGGTGAAAAAGCAGGTATCATCAAGCCTGGCAGGCCGCTCCTGACAGCCTCATCAGATGAAGAAGTTCTGAAACTATTTGAAGATCGCTGTCATGAACTTAGAGCGCCGCTTTACAGGGTTTATCCGCCAGTTGAGCAGGCTTCCTTTAAGTCTGAGCACCGCCCTGTGGCTATCTCGCAAGATATCACTCCGGAAGGTCAGTATTTTTCTTACAGAGGTTTTAAATGGGGCTTTGATCATCTTTTTATTCGACTGCGCGGAAAATATCAGCTTGAAAATGCCTGTACTGCTCTTGCCGCAGCTGAAATAATATCCGGAAAGGGTTTTCCGATTGATGAAGAAGCTGTTCGAAAAGGGCTGGCTGAAACAGTCTGGCCGGGTCGCCTGGAACTAATGCAAAATGAGCCCCTCCTGATTATGGACGGGGCACATAACCCGGCAGCAATAGAAAAGCTGGCTGAAGCATTTCCGCTCTATTTTGATTATAGAAGACTTATACTGATTTTCGGTATGCTTGCCGATAAAGATATGGCTTCTATGCTGAATACTATATTGCCTATTGCCGATATAGTTATTTTTACCCGCCCTTTGCTGCCGCGAGCTGCTGAACCGGAATCAGTTGCAGCTTATGCCATAGAAAAACTCGGTTACAGCAAAGAATGCTATATTGTCGGTCACTATGGCGAAGCACTGGAAAAAGCTCTGGGAATTGCCGCGCCCGGCGATGCTATCCTGGTTACCGGGTCGCTTTATACAGTCAGCGATATACGTGCGTATTGGGTAGGGCATCGCAGATAATTCGGCAGATAATTGTTATTATTGCCAGTTTGTGAAAAGAACCTTTTGATGCAGGAGTTTAAAGAGATATCACGAAATCATATGAGGTGTTTATTTTTCTCTGCCAAAAAGTTTCTTAAATATAACAGGAAAGGGTGAACTAAGTTTATGGGCAGCGCGGTCTTTAAAGGAGGCGTTCATCCGGACTATCATAAAGAGATAACAGCGACTATGGCTGTATCGAAGATGAAAGCCCCTTCTACAGTAGTAATTCCTCTGCAACAGCATATTGGCGCACCCTGTGAACCTCTCGAAGGAATCGAAGAAGGTGTCCGAGTTAAAATGGGGCAAAAAATTGCCGACAGTAGTGGTTTTGTTTCCGCTCCCATCCATGCAAGTGTATCGGGTACAATTAAAGCCATCGGCCCGTACAATCATCCCCTCGGACGTCCGGTTAATGCGATTACGATTGAGTCGGATGGACAGGAAGAGTGGGATGAGAAAGTTAAACCGGCAGGTAATCTGGAGAACCTTACCCCGGATGATCTACGCAAAATCATTCGTGAAGCCGGAATTGTCGGCTTGGGCGGAGCCACCTTCCCGGCTCATGTCAAGTTGTCGCCACCACCGGAGAAAAAAATTGATTATGTAGTTATCAACGGCGCTGAGTGTGAACCGTACCTGACAGCGGATCACCGGGTTATGCTTGAAAATCCTGAAGAAATAATCTTCGGTCTAAAAGTGATGATCAAAGCGTTGGGTGCCGAGAAAGGCGTGATCGGTATTGAAGACAATAAAGCCGATGCAATCAGGGTTATGGAGCAGGCAGTTGCCGGTGAAGATAACATAACAGTAGCCCATTTGCATACCAAATACCCCCAGGGCGCTGAAAAAATGCTGATCCAGGTTACAACCGGGCGTATAGTACCTTCCGGCGGCCTTCCTCTTGATATAGGTGTTGTAAACCATAACGTGGGGACAGCCGTTGCCATAACAAGCACTATACGCGAAGGTAAGCCTTTAATTGAAAGAGTTGTTACAGTTACAGGTTCTGGAATCAATAAACCGGCAAATCTTCTGGTAAAGGTGGGAACACTGGTTTCAGAAGTGCTTGATGTCTGCGGTGGTTTAAAGGAAGATACCAGAAAGCTGATCACTGGCGGCCCGATGATGGGTCTGGCCCAGCCAAATACTGATATTCCGGTGATTAAAGGTACCTCCGGAATTCTCGCCCTGACCGACCAGGATGTATATATTGCAGAAAGCAGTCCCTGTATCCGCTGTGCCAAATGTGTGGAGGCTTGTCCGGTTCAACTGCTGCCTACATCTATAGCGCAGGCAGCCGAGCATGACCTGTTTAAAAAAGCCGAAAAACTCCATGCCATGGATTGTTTTGAGTGTGGCTGCTGTTCATATGTTTGTCCTTCAAAAATACCTTTAACTCAGTTAATAAGAATTGCCAAAGCGGAAATAGCGAAAGCGAATAAAAAGTAGCCTGCTTTGCAAGGGAGGGAAGTGATAGATAATGGATAACAAAATGGTAGTTTCATCTTCTCCGCATATCAGGAGCCTTGAATCAGTTCAAAGTGTTATGATTGATGTTCTGATAGCCTTGTTTCCCGCTGCCCTGATGGCAGTGCTCCTATTTGGATACAAGGCTTTGATAACCATGATTATATCTGTGGTAACAGCAATGCTTGTAGAAGCTCTTTGGTTACGGAAGCGTGATATATTTAGCGACGGCAGCGCCGCAGTCACAGGCCTTCTGTTCGCCATGGTTCTGCCGCCAGCACCGCCGTGGTGGCTGGTAGTTGTAGGTGTGGCCTCGGCGATTATAATCGGCAAACAGGTTTTCGGCGGTATCGGTTACAATATCTTTAACCCTGCCCTGGTTGGCAGAGCGGTTGTTGTAATGTCCTGGGGTGGTTATCTGGTTGGGCGAGTATGGTCGCAGCCGCAGCCTTTTGCCTTAACGGCAGATATTTCTGCTATAACTACGGCGACTCCGCTCGGAGGGCAGGAAGAAGCTCTCGCGGTTAGCCTGACAAACCTCTTTATAGGCAATGTGGCCGGATGCCTCGGTGAAACATCAACCCTGGCGCTTCTGCTCGGCGCTGCATGGCTCTATTACAAGGGGCATATCGATCTGCGTATACCCGGGGGATTTATTGGTGTCGTATTCATAATGGGCGCTATCTTCGGTGGAGGTTTTTACGGTGGAGCTCTGACAACAGGTCTTTTCCATGTATTGGCGGGAGGCGTAATGCTTGGTGCGCTATTCATGGCTACCGACATGGTTACAACGCCAGTTACAGCCAAGGGCAAATTAATATTTGGTATTGGTTGCGGAATTATTACAATGATGATCAGGTTGTGGGGCACCTTGCCTGAAGGTGTTACCTTTGCCATATTATTAATGAATGCTGTAACCCCGATTATCGATAACTTTACAGTGCCACAACAGTTTGGGGGGGTGAAGAAGAGTGCGTAATATTATAAAACTGTCTGTTACTCTTGCTGTAGTCGGTATTATATCTGCCGCTCTTCTGACCGGTGTGTATAATGTTACCGCTCCGATCATTGCCGAACGGCAGGAAGCGGAATACAGGCAAGCCCTGGAACTTTATTTTCCCGGCTTCGCCAGCTATGACAGCGAAGAAATTGGCGATGATTACTTTGATTTAATCTACGATGGTTCTGATGAACTGATTGGCATTATGGGCACGATTGAGCAGCAGGGTTATGATGGAACGATAACTTATAACCTGGCCATGGACGATTCGGGTTCAATAATCGGAGTCAGGGTTGTATCCCACTCTGAAACTCCGGGTATCGGTGACGTAATCACCACTGAAGTTTTTCAGGAACAGTTTTTCGGTAAGAACTATGAAGATCCTATCGTAGCCGGCGATGATGTTAATGCAATTACCGGCGCTACAGTCAGCAGTTCTGCAATGATAAATTCAATCAGGCGGGTTAGCGGAGTGGTTGCGGAGAACTTCCTGGGCGTTGAATCAGTTGCGATTGATATCTCTGAAGTACCGGATGGAACTTACCAGGGATCAGCTCCCGGCCTTGGCGGCGAATTGACTGTTGAGGTTGAGGTTTCCGATGGAGTAATTGTCAGTATTGAGGTTATTGAACACAATGAAACGCCTACTTATTTTATTGAAGCATACCCCTTTATACCTGAACAGATTATTGCTGAACAGCATTTTGATATAGATACCCAAACAGGCGCTACCATCAGTTCTGAAGCAATAATCGAGGCTGTTCAGAATGCCCTTCGTGAGGCTCTCGGCATCGAGGTCGGAGAAGAACCGGAAGAAGAGCCTGTTGATATAAATATCAGCGAAATCCCCGACGGAATCTACGTCGGCAGTGGTGAAGGTTTTTATGGTCCGATTACTGTTGAAGTCGAAGTTGCGGGTGGGCAGATAGTCAGTATAGTGATAACCGGGCAGGATGAAACTCCGGAATATTTCAGGGAGTCGAATCCGCTGATTCCGGAACGGATAATTGAGGAACAAAGTCTTGATATCGATACAAGCACCGGAGCAACTTTTAGCGCCAAAGGTATTGTGCAGGCTGTTCTAAACGCTCTGGACAGTGAAAGTGGAGGTGAAGACTGATATGAAAGCAACTAGTCCTTATATGCAGGACCTCACCCGGGGTATAATTAAAGAGAATCCGGTCTTTATTGCCCTGCTGGGTATGTGCCCCACACTCGGGGTCACAGCATTTATTGTTAACGGTGTCGGTATGGGGCTTGCGGCAACAGCTGTATTAATTGCTTCTAACCTGGTAATTTCCCTGTTGCGCAACTTTATACCCCCACAGGTGCGCATACCCTGCTTTATCGTGATTATCGCCACTTTTGTTACTATAATTGAAATGGTCCTGCAGGCTTTTCAACCTGTATTGTACGAAGCACTTGGCGTGTTTGTACCGTTAATTGTCGTTAACTGTATCATTTTGGGCAGAGCTGAAGCATTTGCCAGCAAAAGGCCGGTAATACGATCTCTATTAGATGGCATTGGCATGGGGATCGGATTTACCCTTGCCCTTTTTATTTTAGCAGCAGTACGTGAAATACTCGGTCATGGAACTATTCTTGGCCCCGACCCGGATAGCGCCATCCATCTTTTTGGGGCAAATTTTGAACCGATGGCTCTTTTTGCTCAGCCTGCAGGTGCGTTCATTGCCCTGGGGCTACTTCTGGCCATTGTGAATTTGCTCTTTAAGCGCTTTAACATTAATTAGGTGAATCAGACTGATATGTCTGTTAGCCTGGGCAGGAGGATAATATGGAAAAGCTGCTTTCAATTATATTTATCTATATTTTTGTAGAAAACTTTGTTTTGCAGCGATTTTTCGGGATCTGTCCGTTTTTAGGTGTTTCCCGGAAAATGGAAACTGCAATCGGGATGAGCATGGCGGTTGTATTTGTCATGACTATTGCTACACTTGTGACCTGGTTGCTCTATAATTTTATTTTGGTTCCATTTAACCTGACTTACCTTCAGATAGTAACCTTTATCTTGGTTATAGCGTCGCTGGTTCAACTTGTAGAGATAGTGCTGCGGAAGATCAGCCCCACTCTTTACCAGGGTTTGGGGATCTTTTTACCGCTAATAACCACCAACTGTGCGGTAATGGCAGTTGCTCTCCTGGCAGTAAGGCAGGAGTTTTCCCTGTTAGAAGCGGTCGTGTTTGCCATCGCTGCATCTATAGGTTTCTCTTTGGCCCTTATTATTATGGCCGGAATCAGGGAACGACTCGAATTAGCCAAGATGCCCGATGTATTACAGGGATCTGCAGTGACGTTGGTTACTGCCGGTATATTGTCACTGGCATTTTTAGGGTTTAAGGGAATGTTGACTTTATAGAGACATTCTTTGATATAATTTACTATTCTTATGCGAGGTGAATTTAACCGTGCTAATAATATATGCAATAGCTGCATTAGGTGTAATCGGCCTCCTCTTTGGTCTTTTCCTCGGTGTGGCAGCCCGTTTTTTTGCAGTAGACACCGACCCGCGTGTTGAAGCCGTAAAAGAGGAATTACCGGGAGCTAACTGCGGCGCCTGTGGTTATGCCGGGTGTGCAAACTTTGCTGAAGCAGTAGTAAGCGGTGAAGCAAAAGTCAATGGCTGTATCCCGGGAGGAGATGAAACCTCTAAAGCAATTGCAGGCTTATTGGGACAGGAAGTCGGAAGTTCTGTTCAGCCGGTGGCTACTGTCTTTTGCATCGGGGACAGCTTCAAAACCAGTGATAAGTTTATTTATGACGGTGTAGCTGATTGTGAGGTGGCTGGTAACTTCCTTGGTGGATTTAAAACATGCAGTTATGGTTGCCTGGGATATGGCAACTGTGTGAAAGCCTGTCTATTTGATGCAATAAAAATGGGTGAGCACGGACTGCCTGTTGTTGATACAGAGAAATGTACCGGCTGCGGGTTATGCGCAAATGCCTGCCCGAGAACTATCATTAAGATGCTTCCCAGGGGCGATAGCGGCTATCTGGTTCTGTGCAACTCACATGATCGGGGTAAGTCAGTATCCAAAGCCTGTGAAGTCGGCTGTATAGCCTGCAAGGCATGTGTGAAGGTTTGCCCGGAAGAGGCTATAGTGATGGAGGATAATCTGGCCGTGATAGATCTGGAAAAATGCACCGACTGCGGCAAGTGCGCCGAAAAATGCCCTCCTGTGACGATATACAGGCGCAACGCCATTCCTACGGAGGCGCAGGCGCTTGCCTATGCCGCGGAAAAATCAGCAGAGTCGGCCTAGTTCGGATCTGTCTTTTACGGCAGGATTTAGTTTAGGCCTTTGCTGAAGCAATAACAACTGTTACAGGCAGGTTTTGAGCGATCATAAACCGAATTTGTAACATGCAGACAAGATAATGACTGAAGCGGGATCAAGTTCAAAATGTGATCTATTCCCGCTTCAGCTTTATTGGGAGTCGTCTACAGTAATAATGGCATTAGGAAAGAATTATCTCTCAAATCTCCTGATTCTAACTACCGAGGTGGAGATAAACATGAACAGGCAGTGGTTAAACTACATTGGTATAACACTAATTCTATTGGTTTTCTGGATAGCTGTTAGTGGCTCCCTTAGTTGGCCGCAGCTTGTCGTTGGCCTGGCAACGGCTATCTTTGTAACTTATTTTAATCGTAATTTACTGATCACTGCTGAAGAAAGACCGCCAATTCGGCTGCGAACTATAATCTGGTTATTTGGTTATCTTTTTCAGCTGCTTTGGGCGATTGTGATTGCTAATTTTCATGTGGCCTGGATAGTAATGCATCCTAAAATGCCGATTGAGCCAAACCTTGTCTCGCTGGAGGTTGATATCGATAGAGTATCGAGTCGTGTATTGCTTGCAAATTCCATTACCCTTACTCCCGGAACACTGACAGTACTTGCCGATGAAAAGAAATTTCTTGTTCATGCCCTGACAGTTTCAAGCGGAGAAGATCTTAAAGAATGGAGTTTAATTGACCGAATCAGGGAAATGGAGGAGGCCTGATCATGAATATCTCTCAGATCCTTGATTTTTCGTACAACCTGGGCGCTATTCTGGTCATGCTGATGATCTTTCTTTCGCTGATCAGGGCGTTAAAAGGGCCGACTGCTCCTGACAGGGTTGCGGCAATCAATATCATCGGCACAAAAACTGTTGTTATTATTACCCTGATTGCCCGGATCTATGAACAGATTTACTTTTTGGATGTAGCTATGGTTTATGCCCTGATGAGCTTTATTACTACTGTAGGTGTGGCCAAATACCTTGAGAAGGGAGCTCTTGACTGATATTAATCACCTGATAGAACCATTATTTGATTTAATATCACTGATCAGCCTGATCGGGGGTCTCTTTTTTCTCTTTGTAGGAACGGTAGGGCTCCTGAGACTTCCTGATGTTTTTAACAGGCTGCATGCTACAACCAAATGCGATACTTTAGGGGCAGGGTTGGTTCTTCTCTCTCTTGCTGTGCAGAGCACCCCTGCGACTGGTATAAGGCTTGCCCTGATTATTATTTTTATAATCGTTACTAACCCGACGGCAGCACATGTTATAGCGCGGGCAGCATATAAAACAGGTATTAAACCGCTTACCGGCAGGAGGTTATCTGATGACTGATATTCTAAATATACTCCTCCTTTTATTTTTGATCGTATGTGCCGTTGGTGTCGCTCATATTCGAGACCTGCTAAGCGCGGTAATCCTCTTTTCTGCTTTCGGTTTAATAATGGCTATAATTTGGCAGCAGCTCGGCGCTCCCGACATTGCCATGGTTGAAGCTGCTCTCGGAACCGGTGTGGCAGCGCTTCTGCTTATTGCTGCGATAAGCAAAACTAAGCGCGCTGAATAACTTTAAGCCGGGAGGTAACCTGAATGTCCTACATCCTTATACTATTTTTAGTCATACTGGCTATATTTTTACGTTTTGTGATAGGGGTAGAGCTGAGAAGCATCCTGACCATATACCTTCTTGGTTTAATTGTGTACCTCTTTAGCTTTACTGTGGCAGAGATGCCTCCCTTTGGCAGACCTGATAATCCGGCTTTCAATGAAGTTCCTGCTCGCTATCTTGAAGCAGGCCCCTCCGAAACAGGGGCAATTAATATTATAAGCAGCGTAATTACAGATTACAGGGCTTTTGACACCCTTGGTGAAGCGACTGTTCTTTTTGTGGCTATAGCTGCTGCCGTTGCAACTCTCAAATCGCACCGATATTAAAAGGGGGAGATGATGTTGGAAGATCAAATTGTCCGGATAACCAGCCGACTGGTAGCCCCTTTTATTCAGGTTTACGGTATATATGTTATTCTGCATGGACACCTCTCGCCCGGTGGTGGTTTTTCAGGCGGGGCAATTTTCGGAGCAAGCCTGGTTTTAATTGCGCTTTCATTTAATCTTGAAGCCGGGGTAAAACAGATATCACACCAGACAGCATCTGTTTTAGAGAGCGGCGGCGCTCTCGGTTTTACTGTAACCGGCCTGATTGCGATCGCGCTCGGGGGTAATTATCTTGCGAACCGTGCGGCCGGTTTTCCACTCGGTGAAGCAGGACAGTTTTTCAGTTCAGGAGCAATTATGGTTATAACTGTTTTTGTCGGGATTAAAGTTGCAAGTACCATTACAACTCTTTTTTACAATATTATTGAGAAGGAGACCCCTCATGGAAACAGTAAGCAGGCTGACTGAAAACTATTTTTATCTCGTGGCGATTATTTTATTCGTGATAGGTACCCACACTATGCTTACTCATTCCAACATGATCAAAAAAGTCATTGCTATGAATATCATGGATAGTTCAGTTTTCCTGCTCTTTGTTGCCATCGGTTACACTCACGGCGCTCAAGCCCCTATCATCAGAGATGGTGCTGATATAGTCTATGCGAATCCGCTTCCCGGAGCGCTGATTGTTACCGGTATAGTTGTGGCTGTCAGTGTAACGGCTTATGCACTGAGCATCATTGTCAAAATCCAGAGAAGTTACGGAACCATTGATTGTGATGAAATTTGTGAGTTAAGGAGCGATGATTAGTGGAGTCTGCCGGCCATCAACCGGTCTTAATTATAGTAACACTTCTAATAAGCGCTTTTCTTTCCCCGCTACTTTACCGGTGGAGGAAATTTCTGTCTGGAATGGTTCTGCTGGCAGCTTTGACAGGAGCTTTTGTTACTGCGCTTACACTTCTCGGTCAGGTAGCCCGCTCCGGCGAGCTCTCATACTACCTGGGCAACTGGCCTCCTCCCTGGGGGATTGAGCTGGTAATAGATCCACTGCGTGTATATATGCTTCTTGTTGTTACAGGAGTAAGTCTTTGGATTTTTGTTTATGCACTGCGTGATCTTGAGCATGAACTTCATCATGATGTGATAGGCTGGTATTATTCACTGTATGCTTTGCTTGTTGCTTCTATGTCAGCTATGACCCTGACTAATGATTTATTTAACCTTTTTGTCCTGATGGAGATATGTGCAATTTCTGCCTGCGCCATTATTACTATTAAAGACAAGCGGGAATGTTTAGAGGCCGGTTTTAAATATTTGATCATGAGCGCCATGGGTACGGGCTGTTTTTTACTTGGGGTTGCAATGATTTATATGGTAACAGGCTATCTTAATTTCTCTTTTATTCAAACAGGACTGGCTGCTGCCCTGTCTGAATATCCTTTAAATATTTTTACAGCCGCAGCACTTTTTATAGTTGCTTTCGGCACTAAAGCAGCTCTCTTTCCTTTACATGTCTGGCTGCCCGATGCTCATGCTTCTGCTCCATCGCCTTCCAGCGCAATGCTGTCGGGATTGGTTATAAAAATTTATGCCTTTGCTCTTTTTATGATATTTTACAGAGTATTCCCCCGCTCGTTGCTTGATGCCATTCCGCTGAATGAAATCATACTCTGGCTTGGCGCGATGGGAGTTATGTTTGGTTCCATTTATGCTATGCTGCAGACTGATCTGAAAAAAATGCTTGCATACTCAAGCATTGGGCAGATTGCCTTCATTTTTATGGGCATTGGCCTCGATCAACCACTGGCTTTGACTGGAGGCCTTTACCATATTATGGTTCATGCTTTTACCAAGTCAATGCTGTTTATGTCAGCCGGTGCGATAATCTATTCTACAGGTGTTCGCCGCATCAGCGATCTGGCTGGAATTGGAAGAGTATTGCCCATTCCACTGCTGGCGTTTACCATAGGCAGCGCTTCGATGATTGGGCTGCCCGGAACAGGCGGATTAATAAGCAAATGGTACCTGGCCCTGGGGGCACTAGAAACGGGGCGAATCTTTTTTTTACTGGTTATTCTGGCCAGCAGCCTGCTTAATGCGATCTATTACATGCCTATAGTGATCAATGCTTTTATGAGCGGAGATGAGTTTAAAGAAAAAGTAAAAACTGTACCTCCTTCGATGCAGGCCACCCTGGTTGTGGGTATTTTGCTTGTAGTGATCAGCGGGATATTTTCCCGACAGATAATTGTTCTATTCGAACAGGCTTTAACATCTTTATATTAAGCAACTATAATATCCGTATTTTAGTTGAAATATTCAGGTAATAACCATATAATAAGCTATAACGTGTTAAGTTGGGAGTGGTGGTATTGGATCAAGCATCAATCATCATAATCATGGTAGTAATTGTTGCATTGCCTGTTGTTATGACTCCGGTTCTTATGTATATCTGCCGCATTTCCGACCGATTGCGCAACGGCCTTGCCATTTTAACCGCGGCGGCAACTTTTATTCTCACCTTATTGCTATATCCCTTCATCCGGGACGGGGGAGTAGTTCAGCAGAGTTTGTTTGAAATTCTGCCTAACCTTGAAATATCAATTCATCTCGATATTCTAAGCTTTAGCCTTGCAGCTTTGGCCTCATTCATATGGTTGCTTTGTACCATTTATTCTATTGACTATATGGCCAAGGAGCATGCCTGCAGCAGATATTATCCGGTCCTTATTTTTACTTTGGGTGCCTGCCAGGGAATATTCTTTGCCGGGGATCTTTTCAGTCTTTTTGTATTCTTTGAACTCATGTCTATTATTGCCTATATCCTGATTATTCATGAGCAGACCGAGGAAGCCCTGAAAGCCGGGTATAAATACTTGGTGATGACTATTATCGGCGGTTTGGCGCTGTTCTTTGGAATTATTATTGTTTTTGAAATCGGCGGCACCGTTTCTCTCGGTGTGGGTGTTATAATCGGTGAACCTTCATTACTGGCCCTAATTGCTTTTATCTGTTTTCTGATTGGTTTTGGGATGAAGGCCGGAATGTTTCCCTTACATGTCTGGCTGCCTGATGCACACCCTGTTGCTCCCTCGCCGGCCAGCGCACTGCTTTCCGGAGTGATGCTTAAAACAGGCGCCTACGGTTTAATTCGGGTTGTATTTCATGTCTATTCTGTTGATCTTCTCAGAAGCAGTGGTTGGAATAATATCCTGGCGATTCTTGCTGTTATAACCATACTGCTTGGTTCGGCCGTAGCCCTCACGCAGACTGATATAAAACGCCGTCTTGCATATTCCAGTATCAGCCAGCTCGGTTATGTTTTGCTTGGGCTGAGTATTTTAAACAACAATGCCCTTACAGGAGCAGTCTTTCATATTTTCAGCCACGCTTTTATGAAGAGCGCACTCTTCCTTGCAGCAGGGGCAATAATATGGAAAACAGGAATTCGCAACATTAATGATATGAAAGGCCTGGGCAGGTTAATGCCCGTTACCATGGGCAGTTTTTCGTTAGCCGCTCTGGCCATGATCGGTATTCCGCCTCTGAACGGGTTCCTTAGCAAGTGGACCCTTGCCCTTGGCGCTCTTGATGCAGGTATGCCTGGGTATGTTATGGTTCTTTTAATAAGCAGCCTGCTTAATGCTCTTTACTATCTGCCCATAATAATTCCGGCTTTCTTTGAATCACCTGAAGGCGAAGAGATTAATGATCATGGGGATGAGGGAAGCCATGAAGTCTTGTTTAAAATCAAGGAAGCGACTCCGTTGATGCTTTCGGCAATAGTTATTCTTGCCCTCTGTACAATATTCTTTGGATTAACGCCAAACAATATTATCTTTTCTTTATCGCGCCTCACGGCCCTGTTTTTACTGGGGGGAGGGTCCTTCTAATTGTTTGCTGCCGCTCCGGAACTACTTTCCGACCTGAGCCGGGTATACTATTCTTCCCTGCCGCTATGGATTACACTGCTGCCGCTATTAACCGGTATCGGGCTCTATTTTGTTAAAAACAGCGCGGAGACTCTCCGTAAGGTTGTTTCTTTGCTGGCCTCGCTTGCTGTACTGGTCGGAGTGATGCTGTTATTGCCGATGGTATTGTCAGGGACAGTTAAGTATGATCTGATCGATTTTATGCAAATGGGTCTATTTTTTGAAGTTGACCTGGTTGGCTGGATTTTTGCTTTTCTGATAGCCTTTATCTGGTCTTTAGCCACGCTGTTTTCATTTGCCTATATGGATTTCGAGCACAATAGACGCCGCTATTACAGTGTATTGATTTTTACGCTCGGAGCTACCCTGGGCGTGGTTCTAGCCGGTGACTTTTTTACACTTTTCCTGTTCTTTGAAATGATGACTCTTTCATCCTTTATTCTGGTTATTCATGAACAGAATCGCGAGGCTATGCAGGCAGGTATTCTGTACCTTTATCTCGGTATAGCCGGAGGCCTGGCGCTGCTTTTTGCCATCATGATGCTTTATTCAGCCACGGGAACTGTAAATATAGTGCCTGTGCTGGAAGACCTGGGCGCCAATCGAACCTTAATTTATATCATGTTTTTGATTGGCTTTGGAGTTAAAGCCGGACTTGTTCCGCTGCACATCTGGCTGCCTCAGGCTCATCCTGTTGCTCCTTCCCCGGCAAGCGCACTTCTTTCCGGTATAATGATCAAAGCCGGCGCTTACGGTATTTTTAGAGTATCTCTTATACTCTTTACCTCACCTGGCGAAATCGGTGCAGCAGATGCTTCATACCTTTTTAATGTAGGATCTGTATTGATGTGGATTGGTATCATCACCATGCTGTCCGGAGCGATAATGGCCCTTCTGCAGAGCAATATGAAAAGGATCCTGGCTTACAGCAGCGTCAGCCAGATCGGTTATATCGCAACCGGGCTTGGCGCTGCAGTCTTTATGGGCACTGAAGGCGCAATGGGATTTGCCGGTGCCATCTATCACATAATTAATCATGCTTTTTTCAAGGCAGGTCTCTTTATGATGGTTGGTACAATTTATCTCTATACGCATGAACTGGAATTGTCTAAGCTTGGTGGTATGTTTAAAAAAATGCCCCTGGTTGGTATCACATTTATTATTGCAGCCTTCGGTATTGCCGGTATTCCGGGCTTTAACGGATATCCCAGCAAAACTCTGATCCATGATGCTTTACTGATTGCCATTAAATTTAATGATCTTTTTAGCATTGAACTGGCTGAAAAAATATTTACGCTAACCAGCGCACTGACAATCTGCTACTTTATTAAGCTTTTCAGAGGGGTATTCTTAGGACCTGTTCCTGAAAAGCTCGATCGTGAATATAAACTGGCCCTGTCAATAAAGGCGGTATTAACCACATTTGCAGCGATCATTGTTGCTATTGGCTTATTCCCGAATTTTATTCTTGAACGTTTTCTGGTACCTCCTGCCGAGTTTTTAAAATATGAAGGTTATGCCATGGATCATCTTTATCACTTCAATTTTTTTGAATGGCATCCTGTCGAAGCAATGCTTGTTGTTATTATTCTGGCAGTGGTCATTTATTTGCCGGGAGCTTATCGAAACTGGTTTTCCTGGCAGCCGCCCCCCTGGCTCAGTATTTACGCTCTCCTTTACCGGCCCCTGACACATCGTCTCATGATTCTCACCTGTAAAGCCGGGCTAATTCTTGACTCGTCGGTTGATAATGCTTACAATCAATCAGGCAGTGCAGCACGGAATATGTGTGATTATGTGGGCAACATCGATCATGGTCTGGACAGTTTTTATCATAAGTGGGGGTTGATCGGCAGTAAGTTGGCGGAACGTTCCAGAGATATGGATCAGAAACTGGACGGTTTCTATCAAAGATCAGGTCAAGCAGCCAGGAAGCTTGCCGATAAATCAGCTGATATGGACTCAGCTCTAGATAAAGCATATCAGAAAACCGGAAAAGCCGCTCAGAATTTAGCTAAACAGTCATCAGATCTTGATAAAGCGATAAATGTCGTATATGATCAGGCCGGTAAAAAAACCAGGGATGAAGTGGAAAAGCGGCTGGCAGGGAAACAAGAAAAACATGATAAAGCAGAGAGTGATAAATGGAGCACCAAGAATTTGAGTTTTGATAATCTGCTTCTTGTCCTTGTTCTCGGTATAGTACTTTTTATTATCTTCTACTTCGGGAGATCATCATAAAAGGAGCTGCAATTATTGGAGCAGGGAGAAGAGAAAATCAGTCCTTCAAAAAGCATTTTAAAACGGATAATTACTGATCCAAAATATATATTTCTTCTATTTACTTTTATTATTGTGATAATAATTCTGGTTTATCGCAGCCCGGCTGCAGGGCAGATGGTCACTTATCAGCGGGTTATGATGGACACCGCAGTTGAACTGCGGTTTGAAACTGCTCCGGGAAGTGCGGCAGATGCAATTGCAGAAAGTGTATTTACCGAAATTGAACGGCTTGAAAAGTTGTTTAGCCGGAGCCTGCCTGAGAGTGATGTGAGCAGAGTTAATTTTCAGGCCGGAGTAAGTTCAGTGCCAGTCAGTAGTGATGTTCTCCATGTTACAGAAAAGGCTTTACATTATGGAGAGATCAGCGGGGGGGCTTTTGATCCAACGATAGCGCCCCTGATTGATTTATGGGGCTTTTTTGGCCAGGATTACCGGCTGCCTGCGAAAGATGAGATAGAGGCTGTTCTGCCTCTTGTTGATTATCGTTTACTGGCTGTTGACAGAAACAACTCTGAATTATTTTTACCTGATCGTGACATGGCTCTCGAACTCGGGGGTATCGCCAAAGGATATATTGTCGGCAGAAGTTTGGAGATCCTTAAAGAATCCGGCATTTCCAGCGCTTTCGTCAATGCCGGTGGTGACATAGGGTTGATCGGTTTACGCCCCGATGGCACGTCGTGGCGAATTGGTATTCGCCATCCCCGGGACGCTAATAAGGTGATCGCAGTTATTCCGGCAGAAGGCGGAGCAGTTGTTACATCCGGTGATTACGAGAGAACATTTGAGGTTTCAGGTGTCAACTACCATCATATCCTGGATCCTCAAAATGGTATGCCTGCTGTACTTTTAACAAGCGTTACTATTGTTGCAGACACTGCCATTGCTGCTGATGCTCTTTCTACGACAATTTTTGTACTCGGGCCGGATCAGGGACTGGCCTTAATTGAACAGCTGTCTGGTGTGGAAGGTGTCTTAATCACGCCCGATCTCGAAATTATAGTTTCAAGCGGTCTGGTAGATATCATTGAACTGCATCCATAATTGATGCGGGAAGCTCATATACAACGGAAGGAATAAATATGTCCGATACAAGGATAACTTTGCGCAGTCGCCTGAATTACCTGACATATCTGGCAGTGCTGATTACATTTGCCGTGGTTATTCACACTGTTGAGGCGGCGCTTCCCTTACCAATGCCGGTACCGGGCGTAAGGCTTGGCCTGGCTAATATTATTACATTGCTTACGCTGGTTTTATTTGGCCTGAAGAGCGGACTTCTGGTTTCTATGACACGTTCAGTGCTTGGCAGTATATTTGTTGGCGGGCTTTTCGGTTTTGGCTTCTGGCTCAGTTTTAGCGCCGGTATCGTGAGCTGTCTGGCTATGGCCATGGTCCTGCAGCTTCAGAAGAGAGGCCTGGTCAGCCTTATTTCGGTCAGTGTAATCGGAGCAGCTACTCATAATATAACTCAGTTGGCTCTGGCAAGTGTGATTATTGCAAATGCAACACTATTTACCGGTTATTATCCTTTTCTGCTGCTCCTGTCTGTCCCTACCGGTCTTTTTACAGGCCTTGCTGCATATTACCTTGAGGGTGTGACCAGGAGAATGATTAAACAAAGCGGCACGGGGGTCTTTAAATGAACCTTATCCTGGCATCTGCTTCGCCGCGTCGTGCCGAGCTTTTAAAGCAGGCCGGTATTCCTTTCAGTGTGGAAATTCCGGGTATAGAAGAAGCAATCGAAAAAAGTGTATCTCCAAGAGGCCTTGTTCTTAAACATGCCTGCCGGAAAGCTCTTGCAGTTTCTGAACGTTGCAAAGAAGGCTATATACTCTCTGCAGACACAATTGTTGTTCTTGAAAGTGAAATTATGGGAAAGCCGGCTGATGAAAAAGAGGCCAGTCAAATGCTTGGCCGTTTGAGTGGTGAAAAGCATGAGGTTTTTACCGGGTTGGCGCTCATGAATGCTTCGACAGGCATGCTTGAAACCGGGGCAGAGGTAACGTCAGTATGGATGAAGCAACTTGATATCAGCCATATCGAGGCTTACATTGCGACAGGTGAAACTTTTGACAAGGCAGGAGCGTATGGAATTCAAGGCAGGG
Source organism: Bacillota bacterium (assembly GCA_019428945.1). Classification (GTDB taxonomy): domain Bacteria; phylum Bacillota; class Dethiobacteria; order DTU022; family DTU022; genus JAABTH01. The sequence goes on from JAHYJM010000005.1 coordinate 43,080, forward strand.
CAGGTTTGTTCATTGAGAAGATTGAAGGCTGTTATACAAATGTTGTCGGATTACCCCTTGGTTTACTTTTTGATCTCATCTCGCGTATGGATGTTCCAATATGGCTGAGCCGAAAGGATGGCGATAATGCAAAATGATTCAATAATGATCAGGGACCTTCCCCTGGAGGAAAGACCGAGAGAAAAACTAAAATCCCTGGGTGCAGGAGCGCTAACCAATGCTGAATTGTTAGCTATTTTGATCCGCACGGGCAATAAGAATGAATCGGCTGTTCAGCTTGCTACAAGGATACTGGCCCGGGGCGGAAGTTTAAGAAACCTGCCGGATCTTTCCCTGGAGGATTTGCAGGAAAACAGGGGTATCGGTCCCGATAAAGCAGTGACAATAAAAGCAGCGCTTGAGCTGGGCTGCCGTCTGGCCACAGCGCCGCGGGAAGCATCAGGTAGTATAACCAGTCCGAGGCAGGCTGCAGATTTATTTATGGAAGATCTGCGCTATAAGAAAAAAGAGTATTTTAAAATTCTCCTTTTGAATACAAAAAATCATATTATCTCCAGGGAAGAAATATCAGTAGGAAGCCTCAGCGCCTCTATCGTTCATCCAAGAGAAATATTTAACATCCCCCTGCGTAAAAGTGCTTCTTCGGTAATCCTTTTTCACAACCACCCCAGTGGTGATCCTACCCCAAGCCAGGAAGATCTTGAAGTTACCAGGCGACTGGTAGATGCCGGTAATATTCTTGGTATAGTAGTCCGTGATCATATTATCATAGGGGATGGCTGCTTCTTTAGTTTTCGGGAAAAAGGCTTGATATAGCTAACACTTATCAGCAGAGGAATTATATGGTATCATTCTTTTAGAATAGTGGAAAAATATATATGCAAAAAAATATAATTGAGCCGAGCAGTTAAAAAAATGATTTTGCAGGGAGAAATAATGACTTTAATTAAAGACAGGCTTGAATCAGTTCTTAAAAAAGTGCAGAAACCTGCGCGTTATCTGGGCAATGAATGGAATGCCGTTCATAAAGAGCATCATAAGACAGCGGTTAAAATGGCCTTTGCTTTTCCTGACCTCTATGAAGTCGGCATGTCGAACCAGGGGCTGAAAATACTTTATGAAAGTGTCAATGCCCATAATAATTTACTCATGGAAAGAGTTTTTGCCCCGGCTGTTGATATGGAGGCAGAGATGCGGAAACAGAATCTACCTCTTTTTTCCTTAGAGAGTGCTACGCCGCTTGCAGAATTTGATCTAATCGGATTTTCTTTGCAGTATGAGTTAAGTTATACCAATGTATTAAATATGCTTGATCTGGCCGGCTTACCCCTCTTCAGCAGTGAACGAAACGATAATGACCCGCTTGTGATTGGCGGCGGACCATGCAGCTTTAATCCGGAACCGCTCGCCCCGTTTTTTGATCTTTTTATCCTTGGAGAATCTGAAGAGGCTTTGCCCGCCCTGCTGCTTAATTTAGCCGCTTACAAAGAAAGCGGCAGAAATAGAAGAGATATGCTGAAGCGATTTTCAGCAATGGCCGGAGTTTATGTGCCGGATTTTTTTGATCCCCTTTATAATGAGAGCGGTGTATTGGAAAGAGTTAAAAAGAATGATTCAACTGTGCCTGCACGGGTGGTTAAGAATACGGTGTCAAATTTGGATGGAGCGCCATATCCGACTGCCCCGGTTGTTCCCTACATCCAGACAGTGCATGACCGCGCGGTTGTAGAACTGTTTAGGGGGTGTGCAAGAGGCTGCAGGTTTTGTCAGGCAGGCTATATTTTCAGACCTGTACGGCGTCGCAGTCCGGAAAAAATTATTTCTATTGCAAAAGATCTAACAGCTGCAACCGGCTATGATGAACTTTCACTCTCATCACTCAGCAGTAGTGACTACCCGCAGGTTGATGAACTGATCAAAGAGATAGATCAGGCTTTAAGGGGTGACAAAGTCAGGTGCAGTCTGCCGTCGCTGCGTCTTGATTCATATTCTGTTGAGCTTGCCGATCGTCTGCACCAGGGCAGGCGTAGCAGCCTTACCTTTGCTCCGGAAGCAGCAACGGAACGCCTGCGTAAGGTGATTAAAAAAAATATTTCAGAAGATGATATCTATACCGCGCTGAGCGATGCCGTAGCTGCAGGATGGCAGGGTTTTAAACTGTATTTTATGATTGGCCTGCCAACCGAGACCAATGAAGATGTAGAGGCTATTGTAACAATGTGCAGAGACATTCGTGATCGTTACCGCGGCAGAGTCAGGGGTACCCTGAAGCTCTCAGTAAGCGTTGCTACCTTTGTGCCGAAGGCAAATACTCCATTTCAATGGGAACCTCAGCTTTCATTTCAGGAAATAATTGAGCGACAACAAATTCTGATCGATGGTTTCAGAAAAATACAGGGGATTGACTTAAGCTGGCATGATGCAGAAACAAGTTTTCTTGAAGCTGTTTTTGCCCGGGGCGACCGCCGACTTGCTCTCCTTTTGGAAAAGGCCTGGCGTCTCGGATGCCGGCTTGATGGTTGGTCTGAACATTTTTCATTTGACTTATGGCAGCAGGCGTTTAAGGAAACAGGTATAAATGGTGAGGCATATGCTAATAGGCGTTTTTCTTATGACGACTGCCTCCCGTGGGATCATCTGGATTGCGGTACAGATAAAGAATATTTTATCAGGGAACATAAACTTGCTTATTCCTGCCAGGATGACGGGGGGAGTAATTAATGGTTCGAATTGGGTTTCTTTTTTCACGCACCGGCCATTTGGCTTATCTCTCGCATCTTGATATGTTAAGGCTTTTTATCCGCGCCTTGCGTAGGGCTGATTTGAACCTTGCTTTTAGCCAGGGATTTAACCCGCACCCTCGACTTACCCTGGCCCTGCCTCTGCCGCTTGGCGTCACAGCCTCAAATGAACCGGGAGAAGTATATTTTGACGGCGTGGTAACATCTGAAACATTTAAATCAGAAATTGAGAAACAGCTGCCGGAAGGCCTGCAGATAATAAAAGCAGTGCCAATTGAGCCTGATGCCCCCGCGCTTGCTGCTCTTGTTGAAGCTGCCATGTACCGGGCAGAACTAAGGAGTTTTTCTGACCTGAGTTTAGAAAACCGGGATCCGGGCAAACTGATCCAAAATTCTTTAGAAATGCTTTTACAAAAAGAAGAAATTTTAGCTTCCCGAACAGGTAAAAAGAAAAAAATCAGTTACCTCAATGTCCGCCCCTACATCATTGAGGCAGAGTCAGAGCTTACCCCCGGCGGGCTGGCAGTATTGAAGCTGCTCTTAAAGGCAGGAAGCCGTGGTGGAGTTTCACCGGTATTTCTGTTGGATCAACTAGCGCTTGAAAGTGGCTTCCCGTCATTAAGGGCTGTTTGCTGGAATTTACACCGTGAATCAATTTACTATCAAGACGGTGATACTCTGCAGCCTTTGTCTGAAAGGATGTGAGCGATTATTATGGATAAAAAGATTATAGTCAATTGTGATAACAGGGCTACAAGGGTAGCCATGCTGGAGAAGGGAAAACTGGTTGAATTAGATATAGAAAGGCCTTTACAGTACAGGGTAGTTGGCAATCTCTACAAGGGTACTGTCGCAAATGTACTGCCGGGAATGCAGGCTGCCTTTGTCGATATAGGACTTGAGAAAAATGCATTTCTCTATGTAGATGATGTGTCCTCAGATTGGGATGATGAAACTCCGCCACCGGCGCGCGGTACAATTGATAAGCTTTTACAGGTAGGCGAAGAGATTATGGTTCAGGTGATTAAGGAGCCATATGGTAGCAAAGGGGCCAGGGTAACAGGGCAGATTACTATTCCGGGGCGTTACCTGGTTTTAGTTCCCGGCGCTGATTATATTGGAGTTTCGAGAAGAATTGAAAGTCAGGCCGAACGTGAAAGGCTGCGGCGTGAAGTTGAGAATTTAAAACCGGAGCAGCTTGGTTTGATCGTGCGAACCGTTGCAGAAGGTGTAGACAGTGAAGTAATGGCCCAGGATCTACAGTTCCTGGTTCAGTTGTGGAACCGTATCCTGACCCGTTTTCAGCAGAAAGCAGCGCCGGCCATTCTCTACCAGGACTTATCTCTTACCTGTCGCATCGCCCGGGATCTTTTCGTGGAAGAATTCAGCAGTTTCCTGATAGATAATGAGCATGAGTATGATAAAGTCAGGGAGATAGTTGATTATATATCACCTCATCTGAAAAATAAGGTTAAGCTGTACCAGGAAGATGAACCAATTTTTGAGCGTTATGGGGTTGAAAAAGAGATAGAAAAGGCCCTTGCCCGCCAGGTATGGTTGAAAAGCGGCGGTTACCTGGTTTTTGATGAGACAGAAGCGCTTACTGTAGTTGATGTCAATACAGGTCGTTATATCGGCCGCAGGAATCTGGCAGATACAATACTTAAAACAAATCTCGAGGCAGCTGATGAAATTGCCCGGCAGGTCCGGCTGCGGGATATTGGTGGAATTATTATTATCGATTTCATAGATATGAGTATTGAAGATCACAGGCGAAAGGTTATCGATAAGCTGAACTATGCGATTAAAAGTGATCGTACAAAAACCTATGTGCTCGGCCTGACAAACCTCGGCCTGGTTGAAATGACCCGTAAAAAGGTGCGACAGGATCTCTCCGAGTATCTACAGCAGCCCTGTCCTTACTGCGGCGGTTCAGGGCGCGTTTTAACCCCACTGGTTATCAGTACCCGTATTGAAAGCCAGCTTAAGCAGGAACTCAAGGATGAGAGGAGCAGGGCAGTCCTTGTTGAAATGCACCACGAGGTTGCGGCAATTATCATCGGCAGTGGCGGTGGTAACCTGAAAAAACTTGAGGATGAATTAGGCCGGCATATTTTTATCAGGGGTACAGAAGATATTCATATTGAGCAGTACAGAATAGTTGCCCGGGGAAGCCATAAAGAGATTCAGTCCCTGGCTCTTCCTGTTAAAGCTGGAGATACCCTTGATTTGACTATAGAAGAACCGCATTCGTCGAACCCCAGCCATGGGATTGCCCGTATAAAGGGTTTTGTAATTAATGTAGAAGGAGCGGGCGATAAAGTAGGTGAATCGGTTAAAGTAGAAATTAAGGATGTAAATCGTACTTTTGCCCGGGCAATCCTTAAAAGCAAATAAAAAAGGGCGGAGTCTTTGCCCCGCCAAATGGTGGAATAAATCATACAGTTAAACAAAATAGAAGTTGAACGGAGCAGCAATCCGGTCAGCTTTTATTTTTAGGGTATTTAAGGTTTTAAAGAGTGCATCTTCACCGGTCAATAGACCATTTTCCCTTCTACAAAAAGCCGGGTACTTTCATTGTCAGGTTTCGAGAAAATTTTTTCTGTAGGGCCCATTTCAACTATTTTACCCTGGTTTATGAATATAACCTGGTCGGCTATACGCTTTGCCTGAAAGACGTTGTGGGTGACCATGATGACGGTGATTGCTTTATCACGGGCCATTTTGATGATCATCTCTTCAATTAATTCTATATTGCCCGGATCAAGGTTGGCTGTTGGCTCATCAAGAAGCAGTATTTCCGGCTCGAAAGCAACCGCCCTGGCGATAGCTACTCTTTGGGCTTCACCCCCGGAAAGTGTTTCTGCCCGCCGGCTGGCCAGTTCAGTCATTCCAATCTGATCGAGAAGGGAGTTTACCCTGATTTCAATTTCCTTTTTATTGAAACCGCGGGCTTTGAGACCGTAAGCTATGTTATTCCAGACGGTATCCTTAAATAAAAGGGTTTTTTGAAAGACAAGAGCCATATTGCGCTGTAGGGTTAGCTTTCCCAGCCCATTTTTTGGTGCAGGCTCGCCATTATATAGGATTTCCCCACTGCTTTGATCCGTTAGCATGTTTATAATTCTTAGCAGGGTGCTTTTACCGGCGCCGCTGGGTCCGATAACTCCATATATGCAGCCTTTGGTAAGAATGAGCTCATTAATATAAAGTACTTCTTCATCATATATCTTTCTGACTGCTTTCATTTCAAGCAGAATATTTTCACAGTTAATTTTTTTTGCCTCCTTTCTGGATTGTATAAAGGACTGAATTGACAATAAAGGAAATCATCAGCAGAATAATTCCCAATCCGATTGCCAGTTCAAAATTGCCTTTTCTTGTTTCGAGGACTATAGCGGTTGTCATAACTCTGGTGTGGCCTTCAATATTGCCGCCGACGATCATAACCGCGCCAACCTCTGCCACTACCCTGCTAAAACCGGTGATTACTGCTCCCAGGATAGCATAGCGTGATTCTTTAACGACTGTCCATGCCGCCAGCGCAGAACCTGCACCAAGAGATCTGGCCGTTTCTTCAATTTCTCCTCCTTTGGCCCTGATCCCGACCATAGTCAGACCGATCACAATTGGTGAGGCAAGAAATACCTGGGCGATGATCATTGCTGATGGAGTATAAAGCAGACCAAGCACTCCAAGCGGTCCCTGCCTTGAGAGAATTAAGAAGATGATTAAACCGGCCACAACCGGAGGCATGCCCATAAATGTAAAGATGATTTTATTGAAAAAGCCGGTCTTTTTTTCTTCCTTTAAACCAAGTAAAGTACCAATGGGCACTCCGATTAGAGTAGCTAATAAAATAGCAGTAATCGATACACGCAGTGATAACAGAACAATTGTCAGCAGATCCGGGTCAAATGATATGATCAGGCGAAGCGCTTCCAATAAACCTTCATATAGTCGGGACAATAACTTACCTCCATTAAAAAAAATAGGCGCGCTCCTGAAGCATGATCTAAACTGTTTATAATACAGGCAGGTCAGAGGAGCGCACCCAGCTCGTATGGCTTATTTAAATTTGTCTCCCTGTAAAGGATTTATTTCTTATTATTTTTATGACGTGAAAGCTTTTTATAAAAATCTGTAACAGATAAAGTCTTTTATAAAAAACTCACTTGCTCATTAACCGGCGCTCCTGCATCGCAGGAGCGCCGGACCTTTTTATTCCAATCCGTAACCTGGGAAGAAGAGTGTCTCGCCGTTAACCTGGTAAGAATTGATCAGGTTTTGCCCTTCTTCCGACATGAGGAATTCTACGTACATCATGGCATATTCGTACTTAATGCCCTCATGTAATTCAGGATTGACAGCCATGACGCCATACTGGTTAAAAAGAACCGGATCGCCTTCCAGCGCTATAACCAGGTCAATACTGTCTTTCATTGAAACATAAGTGCCGCGGTCGGTAAGAGTATATCCGAGACGTTCATTGGCATGGTTAATTGTATCGCCCATACCCTGGCCGATTGACTCATACCAGCTTTCGCCTGCCGGATCAATACCGGCTGCTTCCCAGAGACGCAGTTCCATCCGGTGCGTTCCAGAATCATCGCCCCGTGATACAAAGATAGCGCCGCTGTCGGCAATTAAAGACATCGCTTCTGCTGCAGTTGTTACACCACCCACGCCAGCTGGATCCTCAGCAGGGCCAACAAAGATAAAGTCATTATACATGACATCATAACGGTCTACAAAATAACCATCCTCTACGCCCTGCAGTTCTGATCCCCGATCGTGAACAAGCAAAACGTCAGCATCTCCACTGCGGCCGGTTTCCAACGCGGCCCCGGTGCCCTGGGAAACCACCCTGACTTCGAGGCCAGTTTGTTCTGTAAAAATTGGGTTAAGAAAATCGAGCAGGCCTGAATCATAGGTGCTAGTTGTGGTAGCCAGGATAATAAAGTCATCAATTAGCTCAACTTCTTCTTCCGGTGTGGTTTCTTCTTCAACCGGTTCTTCAACCGGGGCTCCTTCTTCTGCGCATCCGGCAAAGAATAAAAGTGCTGCCATAAGCATTAAACCAAATAAAAGCTTAAACTGAATTGAACTACGGTTAAACATTAAAAGTCCACTCTCCTCTTGGTAGTATATTAATTAATACTATGCTTTAATCCGCTGGAAAGATGGTCGTGGCATACAACCACGAGAGCCTTCTTTCCGCAACGGGAGGCACAGCTGTTTCCGGCCGTACCCCAGCCTGCTATTCATGACGCTGCAAGATCGCTTTAGAATGAACAGGTCGAAGGTAAAACTTTTAGAAATGCTTTATTCCTTAACACTTCACCCCCCTTGTTTGGTCAACAAAAAAAATCGCAGTTTCCCATGGGTAAGTGCGATTTTAATAACTTTCCTTGATCCTTCTTTCCGCAATGGGAGGCCCGGCCGTTTCCAGCTAAACCCTGTCGTCCACCTTTCGTAGCAACATGTAGTGCTTTAGATACAGTGGATCGAAGGTTATTATTTAATTGTTAGCAAGCACACTATATCAGGATATTTAAACCATGTCAACTTTGGCAGGTGATCAAAACCGGGCTGGTTTTGCCAGGTTGTTATAAAAAAATATCCTGATTTTTAGGCTTTACCTACCTTTCCCTTATCCTCTATGGCAGCAGGAACATCTTCACGGTAGATGGTGGAACCGACTTCTCCTCCATCAAGTGCACTGCTAATACTTCCCGGTACAAGCCCGTTGATAATCCGGATCTCTTTCAAGTTTTTGGCTGAAAGCAGGTATTCAAGTACGGCTCTTTCAATTACCAGGTCTTCCAAATCTCTTTCGATTAAATCTTTTGCGCTGATTCTGGGAATCAACTCCGCATTTGAGTCAATTTTAGGATTATCCGTATAGAGCCCATCGACATCTTTGACATAGATACATTGCTTTGCGCCGATGACTTCTGCGAGCAAAAATGCTCCCACATCTGTGCGGTTCTGAGGCAATCGTCCTTCAGTCGGGAGCGGCTCCCAGTATCCGTAGGGAGGCATGCCGTGAACAACAGGAATGCATCCCTGGGCAAAATAGGCACCCAGCTTGGGTATGTCATCGTGGCCGATTTTAATTCCCCCGTAAGGGCTAAGCAGGGTGGAAAGGATTAACGCATTCTGTTCAGATACGCTCTGACCCAACTTTGCTATTATACCTGTGGGCATTCCCAGCTCCATGGCTATAGCGTAAACGTGGCGGGAACGAGTGCCTCCGCCAGTAGAGATTATCATTTTATGCTTTTTTGCGTTACTGACGATCTCTTCTATAATTGGTATTACTGCTTTAGCTCCGATGTCGGTAATACTTTGACCGCCGACTTTCAATACGCTGACATCGGGGAATACCTTGAAAGGTTCACCATATTCAAGACTTTTTAAAAAAGACTTACCAACCAGTGATTCACCCATCAGCTTGCTTTTCAGGTGAAGCCTTTTACTGTCTTTTTCCCGAATTAAAGCCATACTTAGTCATTATCCTTCCAGGTTAATAAATTTAGGTTGCACAATGAACACATTAATCATCATCTTCATCATCTAGATCGTCATTATGTTTGCCGGCTTCAAGGTAAACCACTTCTGCGCCTACAGCATCGGCTATCTGCTCAACTTCCATCTTCCGAATATGCTTAATTTTGAACTTTACGTCAACGTCAGTTACTGCTACTATGGCGAAACGCGGTTTTTTCTCGCCATCTTTAACCTTTCGGCGTTCGCGAATAAAAATTTTCCCGCTACCCATCTCATCACCTCCTAAATAGCATTATTAAGAATAGATTTAACTTATTATAATATATTAAATTCTTTATGTCACAATTATATCTATTTTTAATGATGCCGGCGAAGGTATTCCATGGGACAGGTTTGCCAGGAAGCCTGCTTATTGATATCATGATTCGGAACAACCAATAAAACTTTACGGTTGTTGATTAAAACGCCCTTCACTTTTTCCCCTAGTTTAATAACTGTATCATCTGAAAGTATCATGCCGGATAAATCCTCAACTGAGTCTATGGCAGTAGAATTTAGAAGAACCTTAACTGAAGTTGTTTCACCCGGTTTACCCAGTTCATACTTTCCCCTAAAACGCCCATCGCTGCCGCTTAATCGTAAACCTACCCCGGCCAGAGCTCCAATTACTCCATGGCCGGTTCCGCCATGTTCTGATAATCGTATATTTAGTGATGCAGCGAGATCATAGGCGCTCGACTTGCTTAGGACTTCAACCTTAGCTCTACGGCCAAATCCAACTAAAGCCTCTTTTTGTTGATCGGAGAGAATATCAGCATTTGCCAGACAAAATCCCGGATCAGATCCGTTAGCTCTATATTGAACGAGAAGTTTGGGAAATAACTTTAAGAGCATTTCGGACCTTTTGGTATCCACTTCTGTCGTCACTGACATGGCGCTGTTATGAGAAGTATAAGGGATGGAAGGGTGAACGAAAAGCTGATGCCTCACCACTCCTGAAAAAGCGATCCCACTGTTAGCCTCAATTTCACTGACAATCTTTGTCAGCAGGCGCCCTGTTCCCATTTCTGTTGTATGGTTGTCCGTGTCATCTATGCCAATGATAACTTTCATTGTTTTATTCCACCATCACTATCAGTTTTAAGCAAAAAATAGAGCTGATTTTTTTGCCGGCAAACTTTCCAACTACTTTGCAGTCAGAAAAACCATTGTTTTTTAAGTATTCCCTGCTAAACAAAATATTTCCTCCAGGGCATAATTAAAGACTAAAAAATCGCATCTTCCCGGTGAGAAATGCGATCAATTTATACTTGTGGTGATCCTTCTTTCCGCAACGGGAGGCGCGGCCGTTTCCAGCCGAACCCTGTCGTCCACCTTTCATAGCAGTATCAAGTGCCTTAGAAACAGTAGATCGAAGGTGATACATATTTGATTGTTAACTACACTATGCATTTTATAACAAATATCTTAATTGGTCAAGAAAATTGATCAATATTACTTTGTTTTGGGTAGTTTTTTTGGGTTTGTTTGACAAAGCATTACCAGCGTGTTAAAATCTCGATTAGACTTATAACCGCACGAAGAAGGTCCAAAATGCCCCGCAAAGCATTGGGCTACCAGCTTCGGCGAGTCCTTACGGGGGGTTTGTTTATGTACGCAATTATTGAAACGGGCGGTAAGCAGTACCGCGCTGAAGAAGGCAAAATTGTTCGCGTGGAAAAGCTGCCGGCTGAAAAAGGTGAAGCAGTAAAGTTTGAAAAAGTTTTAATGTGTGTCAATGAAGAAGAAACACAGGTAGGAAAGCCTTATCTCGAAGGCTGCAAGGTTGACGGGAAGGTTGTTGGAGTAGGCCGCGGGCGAAAGATTATTGTCTTCAAGTTTAAACCGAAGAAGAATTACCGCCGTAAACAAGGCCATCGCCAGCCTTATACCGATGTTCTAATCAACAGTATCAGTATTTAAATAAAATATTATTAAAATCATATGACAATCGGAAAGAGAGGTGTCATAAATGGCTCATAAAAAAGGTGTAGGCAGTTCACGCAACGGTCGCGACAGCAACGCAAAAAGGCTTGGCGTCAAACGTTATGGCGGACAGATGGTTAAAGCCGGCAGTATCCTCATCCGGCAGAGGGGAACCAGGTTCCACCCCGGAATTAATGTGGGAAAAGGCAGTGACGATACGCTTTTTGCAACGGTTGATGGGCGAGTGACATTTGAATATAATGGTCGTGCCAAGAAACAGGTTAGTGTTTATCCTGAAGAAAGTGCAGCAGCTAACTAGATCGGCATGGTCCGGGTTTATACCCGGACCTTTCTTTATATCCCAGTAACCAGCTTTGCAGGTGATCTCAGGCTAATGTTTGTAGATGAAATGGAGCTATCTGTTCGCGGAGGCCGCGGCGGCGACGGTGTGGTTTCGTTCCGCCGGGAAAAGTATGTTCCCAAGGGCGGCCCCGATGGTGGAGATGGCGGAGACGGCGGAAGTGTATACCTGTGGGCTGATCCCTCCAAACACAGTTTTCTGGACCTGCGTTACAAACGAATATTAAAAGCCTCCGACGGAAGCCCGGGACGAAGTAAAAACCAGCATGGCGCTTCAGGGGAGGATCTTTTGGTGCCTGTTCCCCTGGGCACTATTGTTCGTGATAAAAATAATAAAGTTCTTGCCGACTTGGTTATTGCAGGTCAGCGGGCACTCGTTGCTCCAGGAGGAAAGGGCGGAAAAGGAAACGCCCGTTTCGCCAGTTCAAGGCGGCGTGCGCCACGTCTGGCTGAGAAGGGGTTACCTGGTTTTGAACGCGAGATCTTTCTCGAGCTCAAACTGATGGCTCAGGTAGGCTTGGTAGGATTTCCTAATGCCGGTAAATCGACATTGTTAAGCAGAATAACCGAAGCAAAACCGAAAATTGCTTCTTATCCCTTTACTACCCTTACTCCAAATCTTGGTGTTGTTAAAGTTGGAGATGAGGGTAGTTTTGTTGTAGCTGATTTGCCCGGTTTAATTGAAGGCGCAAGCGAAGGAGCCGGCCTGGGTCACCGTTTTCTACGTCATGTGGAAAGAAACCTTCTTTTACTGTTTCTTATAGACCTGTCCCCTGATGCGCATCCCAAACCTGTAGAAGCTTACAGCTTGCTTAAAGGTGAACTTACTGCATTTAGCCCTGGATTAACCGACTACCCCGGAGTTATTGTTGGAAACAAACTTGATGTTGAAGGTAGCGCAGATCGTTTTGAAGAGCTGCGTAACTCTGTCGGTGATGCAAAAATAGATGAATTAGCCTTTTTTGCCATTTCAGCAGCTACCGGCCAGGGTGTAAGCAAACTTCTGAAATATTTATTCACCCGGGTCAATGAATTATCTGAAGGAAAAACCGTGATTGATGAGGAAGAAATAATTAGGGCGTCTGAGAGCGAGCAGCTGCCACTGGCTATAGATAAAGTTGAAGATGTTTTTGTGGTAAAAGGCACGGCGATAGAGAAAGCGGCAGCCAGAACTGACTTTGATAACGATGAAGCTTTGTTGCGTTTTCAGAATTATACCCGTCGGAGCGGCGTTGACAAAGAACTGCGCAGGATGGGTATAAAAGAAGGAGATACGGTGCGCATCGGGGATGAAGAATTTACATACTATGAGTAATATTTAAGGAGAGCTGTTAGCTTGTTTTTCGAAACAACCAGGAATAAGGCAGGTAAACTCAAAATAGGGCTGATGGGTGGTACTTTTGATCCGATTCATGTGGGTCACCTTGTTACTGCAGAGGAAGCAAGACAGCAGTTTGATCTTGATTATGTTATTTTTGTTCCGACAGGTGTTCCTCCCCATAAAGATAATGAAATGATTTCACTGCCTGAACATCGTTTCCTGATGACTTCGCTGGCTGTAATGTCGAACCCTGCTTTTTTCGTATCGCGAATTGAAATCGAACAAAAAGAGCCTACCTTTACTATCGACACGGTCAGGCATTTTGGATCCTGGAAAAACCCGGAACCCGAAATTTTCTTTATTACAGGCGCGGACGCCATATTAGAGATCTTTACCTGGAAAGATTATGAAGAGCTACTGAGATTAAGTACATTTATTGCAGTCTCAAGGCCGGGATATTCACTTGACCGCTTCCACGAAACCCTTGACCGTACCTGCCCTGACATGCAGCAAAAGGTGCACCTGCTGGAAATACCGGCCTTGGCGGTCTCTTCAACATTTATCAGGGAGCGGGTAGCGTTGGGCAAAACTATAAAATATTTAACTCCCGAGCCTGTTGAACAGTATATTAAGAAGCATGGGTTATACAGGGTGAGCAGCTAGCAGCGCAGGTAGTACAGACCTAGTTATAGGTTATAATATAAGCGGAGGTGTCTTATTAGATGGCAAAAACTTTGTATGTGGGGAATATTCCCTGGAGCACCAAAGAAACCGATCTGGAGCAGTTTTTTTCACAGTATGGTGAAGTACTTGAATGTCGAATTATCACTGAGCGTGCCACCGGGCGTTCCCGTGGATATGGCTTTGTGGAAGTAAACGATGATTGTATCGATGATATGCTGGAAAAAACTAATGGCGCTGAACTTGAAGGCCGGAAGCTGGTCGTTAACGAAGCTAAACCGCGCGAACAGTAACTATACCGGTAAGAAGTTGCCGAAGAAGGTCTATAGAAATTATTATTAAGTATTATTACAAAAAAATTATGATTGAAGGTCCGTGGCCGGCTGATGAAACCAGAAGAGAGCCAAAAATTAATGCAAAAGATCCTCGATGGAAGGCTCTACCGGCATTGTCTTGGAGTGGCTGAGGCGGCTGAAACCCTGGCCTGCCGCTTCGGAGCAGACCCAGGCAGGGCTTATGTTGCCGGGATGGTTCATGATTATGGCAAACGTTACAGCTTTCAGGAATTAATTAATAAAGCGGCGGAACTTAAGCTTTCCCTGGACAGGGTTACAATACGTGAGTGTAAGCTGCTTCATGCTCCTGTGGGAGCCGCTCTAGTTGAGTTGGAACTGGGAATCACCGATCCCGGGATAATAAAGGCAGTTGCCAGCCATACCACCGGACGGCCGGGGATGACTCTTCTGGAAAAAATTATTTACCTGGCTGACTATATAGAAGCCGGCCGCAGGTATGAAGGCGTTGAAAAGATTAGAGGAGCAGCAATTAATGATCTTGACGGGGCCCTGCTCATAGCAGTTAATCATGCTTTGAATTCTGTTATAGCCAGGGGATTATTACTGCACCCGTGTTCTGTCGCTTTTCGTAACAGCCTGCTGGTTGACATCTCCGGCAGGTAAAGATCAAATCTTTGGAGGTGATGTTATTTGGCACAGGTAACGGCCGGTGACTCCCGGGAACTGGCCCTCTATGCCGCTGAACTGGCATCGGAAAAGAAAGGACATGAACCATACCTTTTGGAGGTTGGTCAGGTCTCGATTGTAGCTGATTATTTTTTACTGGTGACCGGAACTACAGCAGTACAGGTGAGATCTATCTGCGATCACCTGACTGAAAAGCTTAAGAAAGAAGGGCTCCAGGCACTGCGAATTGAAGGTTACAGTGAAGCCTGGTGGGTAGTGTTAGACTATGGAGCCCTGGTAATACATGTTTTTCAACCAGAGGCAAGGACATTTTATGACCTTGAGCGGTTGTGGTGTGAAGCGCCGCAGGTAATGCTTGAGCCGGTTAATGATTAAACATATATAACTTCAGAGTGTTTTTACCTCAGGTGATTATAATGAATAGTGAAGATCATTTACGCAAAATTATTCTTGATGCTGCTGTTGAAGGAACCGATCCTGCAGGAGGCAGTTATCTGTATCTGACTTTGCAGAGCACAGGGTTGATAGCTTCTGAAAACAATCTTAGCAATCGTGTGGTGGAATTAGCCGCCCTTAAAGCAGATATCATTCCTGATCGTTATCAGCGCAGTATCGGCACTGTTGGAACAAAGGGTCAGATTAAGCTGCTCGAAGCTAAAGTCGGTGTGATAGGTGCCGGCGGTCTGGGTGGTTTTGCGCTTGAACTTTTATCCCGAATGGGCGTAGGTCGGCTTGTAGTTGTTGATGGAGACAACTTCGCTGACAGCAACCTTAACCGTCAACTTTTTGGGCTTGAAACGAATCTGGGTAAATCCAAGGTGCGGGCCGCGGCTGAACGCATAATTGAAGTCAACAGTTCTGTCGAATTGGAAACACACCACTGCCTGGGCACAAGTTCGAACCTGCCTGAAATATTCAGGGGATGCGATCTTGTTCTTGATTGTCTTGACAACCTTCCATCGCGTTTTGACCTGGAGAAAGTATGCGGAGAGCTTGAAATCACGATGATTCACGGAGCAATTGCAGGATTTCTGGGCCAAATAGCCGTGATCAGACCGGATCAGCCTTTACTTTCGGCAATATATGGCAATATAGCTGAAAGTGGCGCAAAGAAGGGTGTAGAGACACAACTTGGCAACCCTGCAGCTACACCTGCAATGCTAGCTTCATGGCAGGCGAGCGAAGCGGTTAAATACCTGGCAGGGTTGGAAGGAGTTCTGGCTTCCAATAAATTGTTAATTATTGACATGCAAGCCGGAGAATCATACCAGGTTGAGGTAAGCCCCTGAAAAAGATATAATGCTATTGACAAGGTGCATTGCCGTGCATATAATGTTATGTGTACTCGAGGTGCCATATAGATTTTGATGAAGGGAAGCAGTAAGCAGGAATGTTTTCTCAGAGAGCCGGCGCCTGGTGAAAACCGGCAGGCGGAACTGCTGAACTCGTCCCGGAGAAGCAGCGGTAAATTTTTAAAACGCTGCCGTAAACCGGCGTTAACGGTAGAAAGAGGGCAGCATATCATGGGGCTGTGGCGCAGGGGGAGCGCGCTTCCTTGGCATGGAAGAGGCCGCGGGTTCAATTCCCGCCAGCTCCACCACATTTTGTCTGACCAATAAGGGTGGTACCGCGGGTATGAATCCGTCCCTTGACAGGGCGGATTTTTTATTTGGTGAAACATATGGAGACGGAGGTTTAATATGGTGACGAACTATAATCCTGCCGAAATCGAAGAAAAATGGCAGCAGAAATGGGCTGAGGATGATTCCTTCCGCTCGGAAATCGACCATGATAAAACCAAGTATTATGTCCTGGAGATGTTCCCCTATCCATCAGGGAAACTGCACATGGGCCATATGCGCGTCTATTCAATTGGTGATGTACTGGCTCGTTTTTTACGTATGCGCGGCTTCAATGTTATTCATCCAATGGGTTGGGATGCTTTTGGTCTTCCTGCAGAAAATGCAGCAATAGATCACCGGGTTAACCCGGCAATCTGGACTGAACAGAATATAGAACATATGAAAAAACAGCAGAACCGGCTGGGAGTCAGCTATGACTGGAGTCGTGAGGTTAATACCTCTGCTCCTGATTATTATCGTTGGTCCCAGTGGTTATTTCTTTTAATGTATAAACGCGGGCTGGCTTATAAGAAACAGGCCAGTGTTAACTGGTGTGAAACCTGTGAAACTGTGCTGGCAAATGAACAAGTGGAAAAGGGTCTTTGCTGGCGCTGTTCATCAGTAGTTGAAACACGTGATCTCGAACAATGGTTTTTACGTATAACTGAATATGCCGAACGTTTGCTTTATGATCTGGATAAGCTGGAAGATTGGCCTGAAAGGGTCAAAACTATGCAGCACAACTGGATCGGTCGCAGCGAAGGTGCTGAAATAGCATTTAAGGTGAAGGAAATACCGGAAGAAGAGGTACGCACATTTACTACCCGGCCTGACACTCTCTTCGGGGTTACATCTATGGTTCTTGCTCCGGAACACCCGCTGGTTAAAAAATTAGTTGAGGGTACCGAAAGAGAGAAAGATGTAATGGACTTTGTCGCCAGGGTCAGAAAAGAGAGCGAAATTGAACGCACCGCAGATGAGGCGCCAAAAATCGGACTATTTACCGGGCGCCATGTTGTTAATCCGATCAATGGTGAAGAAATCCCTGTCCTGGTTGGCAATTATGTCCTGATGGGCTATGGAACAGGTGCAGTAATGGGTGTACCCGCTCATGATCAGCGGGATTTCGAATTCGCCAAAAAACATAAACTGCCGATAAGGATAGTTATCCAGCCTGAAGGCGAAGAACTTGATGAACACACTATTACAGAAGCTTATACCGGTGAAGGTGTAATGGTGAACTCCGGCAGTTTTAACGGCCTTAATAATACAGAAGGCATGAAGAAAGTGACTGAGTACCTTAAAGAGAAAGGGCTCGGTGATTTCAGGGTTACTTTCCGGTTGCGGGATTGGCTGATTTCAAGGCAGCGATACTGGGGCGCTCCGATACCGATTGTCTATTGTGATAAGTGTGGAACAGTACCTGTTCCTGAAACTGATCTGCCCGTTAAACTGCCTCATGATGTGGAGCTATCAGGGAACAGGGTTCCGGGTCTTGCCCATTATGAAGAGTTTGTTAAGGCTACCTGTCCGGTTTGTGGCGAACCGGCGCGTCGTGAAACTGATACAATGGATACTTTTATATGCTCATCCTGGTACTTTTTCAGGTATGCCAGCCCACATTCACAAATTGCGCCATTTGAGAAGGATGATGTTGATTATTGGATGCCGGTTGATCAGTATATCGGGGGGATTGAACATGCAGTGCTCCATCTTCTTTATGCCCGGTTTTTCACCAAGGTTTTGTTTGATGCAGGAATGACCAGGGCAGAAGAACCTTTCAGCCGCCTGTTGGCCCAGGGAATGGTCTACAAGGATGGCGCTAAAATGTCCAAATCAAAGGGTAATGTGGTAACACCTGATGAAATTGTTGAAAGGTACGGCGCCGACACCGGACGTCTCTTTATATTGTTTGCGGCTCCTCCCGAAAAAGATCTTGACTGGAATGACCAGGGGGTAGAAGGTTCGCATCGTTTTCTTCGCCGGGTCTGGCGTCTTGTAGTGGAATGCCGCGAGCAGTTTGCCACCGGAAAGGGCAATGCAGATCATGGTGAAAAGGAAGCTGAGCTTGAAAGAGTTTTGCATGCGACAATCAGGAAAGTTACGCACGACATTGAGAAGAGATTTAACTTTAACACAGCGATCAGCGCTATCATGGAGCTGGTCAATGCCATCTATAATTACCGTCTCAGCGTTGAAGAGGTTAAACAAAACAATAGTCTGTTAAAAGAGACGCTCGTAAAAACAATATTACTGCTGGCGCCTTTTGCACCTCACCTTGCTGAAGGGGCATGGAATCTGCTTGGATACAAAGAGAGTGTGCACAAACAGAGCTGGCCCGAGTTCGATACAGTTAAACTGGTAGTTGATGAAGTTGAAATTGTTGTCCAGATTAACGGTAAAGTACGCGGCAGAATGGTTGTCCCAGTCGACTTTAATGAAGATGACCTTGCCGAAGCTGCCCGTGAAAATGAGCGTATCAGTGAGCTCATCGAAGGCAGAGAGGTAGTTAAAATCATAGCAGTTAAAGGACGACTGGTTAACATAGTAGTCCGTTAGCCGGAGGCGTATATTTGACTTATATAAAAGAAGGGCAGATTTTACAGCCTTTTCTGGTTGAAGCGGTTCGCGAACATAATGCTCTGCCTTTAACCGGCCGCTGTAATCTGTCCTGTATTTTTTGCAGTCACCGGCATAACCCGCCCGATATCAAAGCTTTCAGTTTTGCTCCTCTTTCCGAAGGGTTGTGGTCCGATCTTGCACAATACCTCGATCCCGGACGCAAAATAATTATTGGTGAATCTGCTACTCGTTTGCGTGAGGGAGAACCATTTACACATCCGCAGATCTACCGGATCCTTGAAAGGCTGCGCCTGCTCTACCCTGAAACTGCAATTCAGATTACTACCAATGCTGCTCTTATTAATGAAAATGCGCTGAAAATATTGGCCACCCTGAAACCCCTCGAAATGGTTATATCTTTAAACAGCGCCACTGCCGCCGGGCGCAATCTGCTGATGAATGATTTCCGGCCTGAAAATGCGCTTCGGGTTTTATCGATGATGAACAATTACAACATACCTTTCCACGGCAGTCTGGTCGCGCTTCCGCACCTGGTCGGATTTGACGATCTCAGAAAGACTATTGTATTTCTTGACCAGGCCGGGGCCTTGACTGTCAGATTACTCTTGCCCGGGTACACTGCTTTTAGCGACCTTGCAGTTGTTCCTCCGCCGGGAACATCTGAGATCCTCTACAGTTTTGTTTCTGAAATAAAAAGTGAGTTAAAAGGCGTATTACTTGCCGAACCGCCTCTTATAGAGAACCTTGATTCTGTTGTTGAGGGAGTAAATGTTAACAGCCCGGCATTTAGTGCCGGTATAATGGCAGGCGATATAGTTACAGAAATCAACGGTATTGAAACTTTGAGCAGGGTCGGAACTTTTAACACTTTATACAGCAGTTATAATCCGGTATTAACCGTAAAGCGCGGCAGTGATTTTATTAAAGTCTCAAGCAGTAAGAAGGGGTCAGAATCTTTCGGCCTGATCATGAATTACGATCTTGATCCCGATCAAATTAAACGTGTGAAAGAGAGCTTGAATCTAAGCGCGAGTGCGCTTATGCTTCTCTCGAAACCTGCTTTAAAGCGCTGGGAGGTAGCTGCTGACAAATTTGATATCAAGAATTTAACCTTTCAAGCCGTCGATTCACTTTACTTCGGTGGTTCGATAAACTGTGCCGGTCTGCTAACAGTCAGAGATTTTCAGCAGGCTTATAATAATGCTAACAATCCTCTTTCATTTGACAATATTTTAGTGCCCGCTGTTGCATTTGACAGCAACGGCCAAGACCTCAGCGGAAGCAGCTACCTTAACCTTAAAACCGGAAGTATTCCGGTTACCCTTGTAACCTGAATCACCTAATAATTACCGGATCCCTTGACAGCTATATATTCAAATTATATAATATAGTAGACAGTTCTAAATAATTCGTACACATCAGCATAAAAAACAACATATTTAGGCAACTTATTGTCAGGTTTACATGCAGCCGGTTTAAATTTTCCGGCTTTTATAATCTATAAGGAGGAAATAAAATGGTCAAACAGGAAAAAGATATGCTTGAAAAAGAACAAACTACCGGTGTTGGAGAAGCTGTTTTAAAACCGGATCCGACAAAAGAAGGAGACAGTATTAAAATCTCCTCAGAGGTAATTGCAATTATTGCCGGAATAGTATCCAGCGACATCCCTGGTATAGCCGGTATGAGTGGAGGCCTCGTCGGCGGCATTGCAGAAAAATTAGGGCGCCGTGACCTGACCAAGGGCATTAAAGTTATTGTTGACGGTGATAAAGTTAAGATTGACATGAACGTAATAGCCGAGTATGGTGTTTCCATTGTTGAAGCGACCGATAAACTGAAAAATGCTATTCGCGGTAATGTGGAAAAAACAACCGGTTTGAAAGTTAAGGCAATCAACATTAACGTTCTGGGCATTAATGTTCCGGAAGAGGAAGAGCCTGAAGAAGAAAAGGAAGAGAAAAAAGATAAAGAAAGCAAATAAGAACAAGTTAGCATAAATTGAGAATTATTGGTTTAGAAAAGCGTCCGCAAATGGGCGCTTTTTTCTTTTCAGGTAGAATTTACAGAGGGAAAAGTGATTGTTAAATAGAATAAAAAGACTGTTCAAGCTTAATATATAGTTAAAAGATATATATCTTTAGGAGGTTGTTTATATGCTTGATTGGATCAGGGAGAAAGGCGGCATAAACGAAAAAGTAATTATCGGTCTCCTGGTTTTACTCTTGATTAGCGGCGGAATCTGGAGAGGGGCACAACAGAACCTGAACAGCTCTTCCCTAACCCAGGTCGGTGCCGGCGATATAACTGAGCATGCTGAGCCTGAGCCTGAATTGATCACTGTTCACCTGGTTGGCGCTGTTATGAACCCGGGTGTTTATCATCTGCAAGAAGGAGCCAGGGTTTATGAATTGCTTGAACTAGCGGGGGGATTCAATGATGATGCCGAACAAGAAACATTAAACCAGGCCCGGCCGCTTATTGACGGGGAGCAGATCTATATTTTAAAGGCCGGTGAACTGCCCGGGCAAGAAATGGGTTCTTTTGGCAGCAATTCCAAAAAAGTAAATATAAATAAGGCAGGGGCAGCTGAGCTGGCGACCCTGCCGGGTATAGGTGAAGTTCGGGCTAACCAGATCATTGCTCACCGTGAAAAGCACGGGTATTTTACTCAGATTCGAGAATTGATGGATGTGAGCGGTATCGGCGAAAAAACTTTTGAAAACCTGGAAGAACTAATTACGATATATTAAATTGTCATTGCCAGGCTTTCAGGTATTCTTCCTGTGCGCAGGTAAGTTTATCAATAGTTATTCCCATTGCTTCAAGCTTAATCGCAGCAATATTTTGATCAAACTGTTCGGGAAGCTTTATAACTGATTTCGGCAGATTTTTGCCTTCACGAAGCAAATAAAGCATTGCTTCGAATTGCAGAGCGAATGAAAGATCCATAATTTCTGCCGGATGACCGTCACCTGCAGCAAGGTTGACCAGGCGTCCTTCGCCGAGCAGGTAAACTCTTCTGCCATTATTTAATTTATATTCATCAATATTCTGGCGCGGCTGACCCATGTTTTTCCCAAGGGTTGCCAGTGCATTTTTGTCTATCTCCACATCAAAGTGGCCGGCGTTACTCAATATTGCGCCATCTTTTAGAAGTTCAACATGTTCTGCGGCGATAATTCCACGGCAACCTGTAGTAGTCACAAATATATCACCGATTTTAGCTGCTTCGAGCATGGGCATAACCCTGAAGCCTTCTACTGCTGCTTCCAGGGCATGAACAGGATCGACTTCTGTAATAATTACATTTGCGCCAAGCCCGGCAGCACGCATCGCCACACCGCGTCCGCACCAGCCAAAGCCGGAAATAACAACATTCTTTCCTGATATTAGCAGGTTGGTTGTGCGCATAATACCATCCCATACTGACTGTCCGGTGCCGTAACGGTTGTCAAAAAGGTATTTGCACATGGAGTCGTTAACGGCAATTACCGGAAAAGTAAGTTTACCTTCCGCTGCCATTGCTCTCAGGCGAATCAGGCCTGTAGTTGTTTCCTCAGCACCTCCGATCACCTGGTCAATTAAGTCGGGACGATCACGGTGAAGCATCGTGATTAAATCTCCGCCATCATCAATGATCAAATTCGGGCCACTATCGATTGTACTGCGAATATGGCTGTTATATTCTTCGGTGGTAGCGCCATGCCATCCGTGAACTTCAATTCCGTCCTCAACAAGAGCTGCAGCGATAGCATCCTGCGTAGATAATGGATTACTGCCGGTAATCACAACTTCTGCGCCGCATTCACGGAATGACTTTGCCATATAGGCCGATTTTGCCTCCAGGTGAATACAGATGGCCATTTTTATATTTCTGAACGGTTTTTCCTGACGGTGTATTTCGATCATTTTGTTTAATACCGGCATATGTCTGCTGACCCATTCAATTCTTCTCTCGCCTTCCGGCGCTGTTTCCCGGTTTTTTATACTGCTCATTTCAACATCCCCTGTCTTATAGCTTTAGATTTTATTTTTAATCAATCTATGATATCTACCAGATACATTCTTCGCAATATGAGTGATTAATTCCTTCTTCGATCTAATGCTGTAATTGAAGGAATATCCTGACTTTTGGAGAATAATTATTATTGACTGAAGAAGACAGGTTAAGGGAGGGCGATATTCCTTTTTAATGCTTGACAATAGTCGCTTCCTTCAGTAATGTACAAATGGATTGTAAGAAAAAAAGAGGAGGGTTTACTATGAAAAAGTGGTTAGTTTTACTTCTTGCGGTGGTTGTTGTTTTTGCCGTAATCGGTTGCGGCGGAGCCGATACTCCCCCGGTTGTTGATGACGGTGATGATGAAGGCGCAGTGCCTGAGACCGGAGATCTCAGGGTGGGAATGGTCACTGATGCCGGCACAATTGATGACAAATCGTTTAACCAGGGCACCTGGGAAGGTATTTTGCTGGCAGCCTCCGATTTTAACCTTGAAACAAGATATTTGCAGCCCGGTGGAACAACTGAAGCTGATTATATCAACGAGATCGGCAACCTGGTTGACGCAGGGTTCATGTTTGTTGTCTGTCCCGGTTTTAAATTTGAAACGGCGATTTACGATGTGCAGGATCGTTACCCGGATGCCAAGTTTGTATTAATTGACGGCTATCCTCATGCAGGCGACTGGGAGCCGGTTGTCAAGGAAAATGTTGTTTCGATCTTTTTTGCCGAGCATGAATCCGGCTTTTTAGCCGGAGTAGCCACTGCCCTGCAGTTGGGTGAAGGTGAAGTCGGTTTTATCGGCGGGATGGAGATCCCCCCGGTTCAGAAGTTTAGTTGGGGATTCCAGCAGGGTATTCTCTATGCCAATGAAAATCATGGCACTCAAATTGTGATGAATGCCGACAACTTTATATACCAGGGAACCTTTGAGGACGTGGCAGCCGGCCAGGTATTGGCGGCAACTATGTTTGACAAAGGGGTGGATGCCATCTTTGCGGCTGCCGGTGGTGTAGGTGTCGGTGCGATTAACGAAGCGAAGACCCGCGCAGCAGAAGGTCAGGAAGTGTGGATTATTGGGGTTGACGTGGATCAGTATACTGAAGGGATTTATGAGGGTAACAATTCGATTATCCTCACCTCGGCGATGAAGTACATTGATGTTGCCGCATACGATATGATCGAAGCCGAACTTAATGGGGAATTCCCCGGTGGACAGATCCTTATGTTTGATGCAACCAACTTTGGTATAGGTATTCCCCATGAAAACCCGAACCTCGATCCAGAAAATGAGGGAATTGTAGCGGAAGTTTTCGCCGCTATGCAGGCAGGAAGCTTGGTTGTTTCAGATGTTCAGGGAGATTTGTTTAAGTAGTGCTTAATGAGATTAAAATAAAAAAGGGCGGTTTTACCCGCCCTTTTTTGCTAAAGTTTTTCCGTTCTGCCAGCCCGACTTTGTTAGCCAACTTCGATCTATAGCCAGTTATTACAGCAAGTTTTTATTGTAATTCGGTTTCGCTTTTAGTAATTTAACTTTACCTGAAAAGCCAATTTGTGAAACGTCCGACCTCTAATTATTGGAGTTGATGCGCTTGAGCTATATCGTTGAAATGACTGATATTCGCAAAGAGTTTCCCGGAGTTGTCGCCTGTGATGATATAACATTTAAAGTGAAAAAAGGTGAAATACATGCCCTGCTTGGTGAAAACGGGGCCGGAAAATCTACTCTGATGAATATCCTCTTTGGCCTGTACCAGCAGGATTCCGGATCTATTTACCTGCGAGGAGATAAAGTTAACATAACTAACCCCAATATCGCCAATGATCTTGGAATCGGTATGGTTCATCAGCACTTCAAGCTGGTCCATAATTTTACAGTTACTGAAAATATTATTCTCGGACTCGAGCCGACCAAGGTCTTCATGATTAATACCCGCAGTGCTTCTGCCCGAATCAGCGACCTTTCAAAACAGTATGGTCTTAATGTTGATCCCGATGCGCTTATATCTGATATCTCCGTCGGGATGCAGCAGCGGGTTGAGATTTTAAAAATGCTCTACAGGGATGCAGAAATATTGATTTTTGACGAACCAACCGCTGTTTTGACACCCCAGGAAGTGCAGGAACTGATGAAGATAATGCGCGGACTGATTGATGAGGGTAAAACTATAATTTTAATTACTCATAAACTGCGTGAAATTATGGCAATTGCTGATCGCTGCACAGTAATCCGCTGGGGGAAAGTGGTCGGAACCGTCGATACTGCAGATACATCTGAAGAAAAACTTGCTGAGATGATGGTTGGCCGCAAGGTTCTTTTTGAATTAAACAAAAAAGAGGCCCACCCCCGAAAAGAGATACTGAGTATTGAAGAGCTTTCCATTTCTGGAAATGCAGGCAGAAAAGGGCTGAAGAATTTTACGCTCGGTGTTCATTGTGGTGAAATCGTCGGCCTTGCCGGAATTGATGGAAACGGACAGAAAGAGCTTGTAGAAGCTATTATTGGTCTGCGAAAAGCTGATTCGGGCCGGATAATGCTTGGTGATAAGGATATCAGCACTTTATCGATAAGAGAAAGAATTGAAACAGGCCTGGCCCATATCCCGGAGGACAGGCATAAACATGGATTGGTTCTTGATTACACAGTTCAGGAAAACATGATTCTTAAAACCTACTACCGCGAACCATACTCCAGCAAAGGTCTTCTTGACTGGAGTTTCATTTATGAACATGCTGAAAATGTAATCAGGGATTTTGATATCCGGGCCGGTGAAGGCGCTGATTCATTAGCTCGTTCGCTATCCGGGGGAAACCAGCAAAAAGCAATTGTCGGGCGCGAAATTGACAGTAATCCCGATCTTTTAATCGCTGTACAGCCGACTCGTGGGCTTGATGTCGGTGCAATTGAATATATCCACCA
>JAHYJM010000053.1 GCA_019428945.1 Bacillota bacterium
GTTCTATCTTAGCTTACACTGCTTTTAATTACATGATTAAAGCACTCCCCGCATCGAAAGCCGGTACTTATGCTTATATCAACCCGGTTGTAGCGGTTATTCTGGGGGCGATCATTCTTAATGAAACGGTAACTGCGCAGAATATTATTTCAGCCGGGGTGATCCTGGCCGGAGTGGTCCTGGTGCAAATATCAAAAGTAAAGGCGATTGATGCCAAAAGCCTTGCAAAAGTGGGTGTAAAGCCTTAGTTTAATGCAGTTCTTCATCTCCACCTTCACGGGCTATTATATCCTGAAAATCGTAAGTAAACTCGATCAACCTGGTTTCCATGTATATAGGGGCTTCGCAGCGGAGGGCAAGGGCAATAGCATCGCTTGGCCGCGAATCGATAATCAGGGTTTCACCATTGTGCTCCAGGTATAGTTCTGCATAAAAAGTACTTTCCCTGATATCGGTTATTACAATCTTTTGGATCATACCCCCAAGGTTTTCACACAAAGTTTTTAATAGATCATGTGTCATCGGGCGAGGCGGCACTTCCCCCTGCAAGACTAAAGCTATAGACTGTGCTTCAAGAGGCCCGATTGATATAGGGAGAACTTTTTTTTCTTCATCGTCCATGAGCAGAATCAGAAAATTGCCGCCCTGATCTGCTGTTACAGTTTTTACCTCCATTTTAATCAATGCTTACATCCCCTCTCAGCTCACTTAACTTTATTCTATCACAGTTAAGAAGATCGTAAAACCAGGGTTGCATAATCAATTAAGCATATTAATTATTATTGCAAGCATTCTTGTTGCAAAGCAATACAACAGCCTGATATTGTGGTATTATTTTGTATAATGACATTGAATCTAATTTAAAGGAGATTAATTATGGCCCAAATTCATATTGTTAGCGACAGCACCGCAGATTTATCGAAAGAACAGGTTGATAAATTTGGCATTAATGTAGTTCCGCTCACTGTTTCATTTGGCGATGAGCTTTTCACCGATGGGATAGACCTGACCCCTTCAGAGTTTTACAAAAAACTGAGTACCAGCAGCCAGCTGCCAAAAACTTCTCAGCCATCACCGGAGGTATTCCGACAGATTTATGACAAAATAGCTTCTGAAGAAGACACGATACTAAGCATTCATGTTTCGGGCAAACTAAGTGGAACATTAAGTTCAGCGGAAGCTGCCTCAAAAATGGTTTCTGCCAGGGTTATTCCCGTTGACTCTTTAAATGCCTCACAGGGTGTTGCCCGATCCGTATTAGTTGCAGCAGAGGCAGTCCGCAGAAATATGGCACTGGATGAAATTCTCTCAATAACAAAAAAATCTGTTGCAAGTACAATTAGTATTTTTGCAGTTGATACCCTTGAATTCCTCCAGCGTAATGGACGTATCGGAAAGGCAGCTTCATTGCTGGGATCAATGCTGCAGTTAAAACCCATTCTTTATGCTGACCCTGAAGGTATGGTTGCTGTTTATGATAAAGTT
Source organism: Bacillota bacterium (assembly GCA_019428945.1). Lineage (GTDB taxonomy): Bacteria > Bacillota > Dethiobacteria > DTU022 > DTU022 > JAABTH01. The sequence continues at coordinate 1,486 of JAHYJM010000053.1, forward strand.
CGCGGACGCTCAAAAATTATACCAAGCCTGGTTTCAGCTGCCCTGAAAAATGTAAGTGCTGATGAGCCGGTTAATCTTTCGGTGGTACACAGCAACGCTGAAGATAAAGCAATTATGCTCCTGGATGAATTAAAAAAACATTATGAAATAAGCGACCTGCACATAGGCCACGTAGGACCCGCCATCGGCACTCATATCGGACCGGGCGCAATTAGCCTGATGATACAACCGTCCTTTGATGTGCTTCTAAGCAGGGCATAAAAACTTAGTTAGTTTAAACTGAAAAGCGCTCTGTTTCAGGGCGTTTTTATTTTTAAATAACAACTTACTAATTGACGCAAGATTGACACCTGTTTTTATTTTATATACAATATAATCATAAATGATCTGAAAGGAGGAACATGATGGAGAGCGTATATAAAGTGGTCGATATCATCGGTACAAGCACGAAGTCATGGGAAGAAGCAGCAAAAGTGGCCGTAACCACTGCTTCGAAAACTTTGCGCGATTTAAGGGTGGCTGAAGTCAAGAGAATGGATATGAAGATTGAGGATGGGGAATTAATTTACAGGGTTAAAATGAATGTATCGTTCAAGTATGAGGATTGAACAAAACAGAATCGGCTTACTGATATTTATCAATGTATGACGAGCCACCTCTAGCGGGCGGCTCTTTTTCTGAATTGTCTGAGAATGACGAGGTTTGTGTAGTTTGATTTATAGAAAGGCAACTGATATAATTGTAAATATGGTAATTTTTAGTCTTTTAGAGCATATGTCTCTTTAAATTCGCTTTAATTGGAAGCATAACAACCATGACATGCTAAAGTGCGAGAGAACACCCCGGTGAAAACAGATATGAGGGTGATTGTAATGGATCTATATGATTTCGGACAACTGGTAAAAACTTTACGTAAGAATAGTGTAGATGAATATGGAAACCGGTGGACGAGGGAAAGCTTAAGCAGCGCTATACATCTTACCACTAATCAACTGGGACGCCTGGAGCGCGGAGACCGCAAATATCTTGACAACCAAACCCTTCAGCTTTTAGCTGACTCCCTGCAACTTACCAATCTTGAAAAAAAAGAGTTTTTAAAAGCAGCGATCGGCTTGTCCGATGAAAAACTGCACAGCAAAGAAGATCCTCTTGCCCAGCTGAACAAGTTAATAGAATCGATGGAAAGCCTTCAGGTTCCGGCATACATAAATGACGTATACTCAGATATAGTAGCTGTTAATACAGCCGCTCTTAGCCTTTACCAGATCACACCGGAGCTGATCGATTTTGCCCAAACCGAACCTGTCGGATTGAACATGCTTTACTTTATATATTCACCTGAAGTGGGTTATAAAGAAATAATAGGTTCAGGTTGGAGGGAAAGCGCAGATCTGACTATGCTTTTTTTCAGGCGCACCAGCTTACGCTACCGGCATACCGAATATTTCGCTTACATCATTAAAGAGATGCTTAGGGATAAACAATTTTACATTGACTGGCACTCCAGCCACAGATTCCAGGAATATCAGGATATTTCATATGAGCACTTTGATTATAAGCATCCCCTCTATGGTCCTTTAAAATATATTGCCACAGAAACTGTAGTTCACACACAAAAAGGCGATTTATTCTTCATGATCTACAACCCGGCCGACTCTACCACTGCCCATACATTTACCCAGATCAAAAATAATCATGGCAACAGGGCTTACAGAATGGCAGAATGGCCGGAAAAAATAATTCCCGCATAAATAATATATCGTTGCTGGTTAAGTTTAGTGTTTTTGACAAATCAATTTAGAAAAGATAAAATCAATTTGTAAATGCAATCATATTTATCGATATTGTTTCTTTATGATTAGGAGGGGTAATCAGATGCAGCTATCAACAAAGGTAAGATACGCAGCAAGGGCTATGATCGAACTGGCTATGAACTATAAAGAAGAGCCTATTCAGCTAAATGATATAGCCTGTAAGCAGGATATTTCAGTAAAATATTTAGAACAAATCATGGCGCCCCTGAGAGCCCGCGGTTATGTCCGCACACAGAAAGGAAGTCGGGGCGGCTACCACCTTGCAGTAAAACCAGACGATATTACCTTATATGATATTGTGGAATCTGTTGAAGGAACCATGGCTCCGGTGGCGTGCGTTGATGACGATGCATCCTGTGATAAAACGAACCGTTGTGTAACCCGCACAGTATGGATAAGAATGAAAAATGCAATAAAAGATGAACTGCAGGCAAAAACTCTTGCCGAACTTGCGGCTGAACAAGACCAACTTAATACTGGCATATGATAGAAGTATAATCTAAAGCCAACTGCCTGGCCCCCGGCTTCTTTAACGAGACATTGATCTTTTGCGGACTCTTTAGATTTTACTTTTTAGTTAATTACTGAATGTGTTGAATAGCCCTGGCTGTTAAGCAAATCGGCAGCCTGCTTTTGCAGTTCCCTGTTTTTAAATCCGATCCGGATGCTTCCTCCTGATAATTCACGCACATGCAAAATTTCTATCGCATCGATATTTATGTTCTCTTCGCCTAAAAGAGTGGTTACTTTACCGATAATTCCCGGAGTATCTCTGACCAGAACTATGACTTCATAGATTTCAGGAAGAATTCCGCGGCCCCGGTGCGGGATTGAATTTCGATAATCCCGGGATTGGGATAGGTATTCCTCAACTGCTTCTGCATTCGGTTCTGTCAGATATTCTTCTATAGAATCAAGGCTTTGTTTAAATACTTTAAGCGCAGAAAGTAAGGCCCAGCGGTTACTGATGCAAATATCACGCCAGACTTCAGGACTGCTAAGAGCAATCCTGGTACTATCCCTGAATCCTCCGGCAGCGAGGGTGCGGATTAATTCCATATCCCCTGCGCCGGCCACACTCTGAACCAGCGCTGCTGCTGTTATGTGAGGCAGATGACTGACCATGGCAACAATGCGATCGTGTGAAAGAGGATCGAGTTGAAGTGGCTGAGCACCGATTTCTTCAATGAGATTTGTAAGTTTATCTACAACTATATCCTGGGTTGCCGGGCCCGGAGTGATGACATAAATAGCATTTTCAAGCAAAGCCGGATCGGCGCCTCTTATTCCACTTTCTTCTGATCCAGCCATAGGGTGACCGCCAATGTATGAAACAGAAGCTGGTAAAAGCTGTTCCACCGCAGCCATAATTGAGCCCTTGGTGCTTCCCACATCCGTTATTAAAGCACCTTTTTTAACAAAGGGTAATATTTCTCTAAGGATCTCCAGGGTGCTTAATACCGGAACAGCTAAAATGACAAGGTCGGCATCATTTACAGCAGCAGAGGCCGACGCGGTAACGGCATCTGCTGCTCCGCGTCCGACAGCCTCGGCGCCTGCTTCAGGATCGCGATCATAACAGGTAACCTTTTCAACCAGGCCTCTTTCTCGCAGAGCAATTCCAATAGAACCACCGATAAGGCCAGTGCCAATCAGGGCAGCATTTTTAAAATAAACTTTCTTATCATTCATTTCAGATGAGCCTGTCGACACTTAAAGCCACCCCTTTTAAATCTTTGATCAGATCATCGAATTGAGTGGGGGTAAGCGATTGAGGCCCGTCAGATAAAGCTTCCTGAGGGTTTGGGTGCACTTCAATCATCAGACCGTCCGCTCCGGCTGCAAGAGCAGCCCTGCTCATTGCCGGTACAAGGCTGGAAAGACCGGTACCATGGCTGGGATCTACAATAACAGGAAGGTGACTGAGCTGTTTAACAAGAGGCACTGCGCTTAAATCAAGGGTATTTCGTGTATAGGGTTCGAATGTTCGAATACCCCGTTCACAGAGTATGACGTCATAGTTGCCTCCGGAAAGTATATATTCCGCAGCCATAAGCCATTCTTCGATTGTTGCCGATAAACCGCGTTTAAGCAAAACCGGCTTGCGTATTTTGCCCAATTCCCTCAACAAATAATAATTCTGCATGTTGCGTGCGCCAACCTGGATAATATCGGCACACTCAGAAACCTCATCAACGGTAAACTGGTCCATAACCTCAGTGACAATCAGCAATCCGGTTTTAGCGCGAACATCATTCAAAAACTGTAAGCCTTCCTGCTCAAGTCCCTGGAAGCTATATGGTGAAGTGCGTGGTTTGAATGCTCCAGCCCGCAGAACCTTGGCACCGGCCTTTTTTACAGCTTCTGCAGCCTGCATAAGCTGTTCTTTGTTTTCTATTGCGCAGGGGCCGGCCATTACAACCAGGTCCCTGCCGCCAATTGTAATGTCACCCACACGGATCACAGTATTATCGGGGTGAAATTCCCTGCCCGCCAGCTTGTAAGGGCGTGAAATAAAAACTACTTTTTCAACATCGGGCATGGCTTCCATTGCCTGAGCCACCTCTTCGCGACGTTGACCGATAACCCCTATTACAGTGCGGTTTTCACCTTTTGACAGGTGAATTCCGTAACCCATACTTTTCAGCTTATCTGTAATATTAGTTATTTCTTTTTCACTGACACCGGGATTCATAACAACAATCATTGAACAGATCCTCCTTAAGAACCGCTTACACCGGGAAACATATAATGTGAATTTACAGGCACGGCAAGCCGTGCCCATAGGATTTAAATCATCTATTTACAATCAACCCACCAGAGGTGTAATTAATAATTAACAGCTGTTACAGGGCATTAAAAGGTTTACGGGTTTGGAAACGGCCGTGGCCTGCTTTACCAACATACCTACCATCATCAATAACTACTGTTCCGCGGGACATTACTTTTACAGGAACACCACGCCCGGTAAACCCTTCATAGGGGTTATAGTCAACATTCTGGTGGTGAGTTTTAGCGCTAATTGTGAACGGAGCTTCGGGATCAAAAACCACCAGGTCAGCTTCACTACCTACTGCTATTGTGCCTTTCTGCGGGTATAAACCAAACAACCTTGCCGGGGCTGTGCTAACCAGATCTACAAATTTATTTATACTGATCCGGTTTTCCAGGACTCCACCTGCGAATAAGAGCTGTACCCGTGTTTCAACGCCAGGAGCGCCGTTTGGTATCTTCGTAAAATCATCCCGCCCCAGTTCCTTCTGATTCTTCAGGTTAAAAGAGCAGTGGTCTGAAGCTACAACCTGGAGGTTACCTGAATCGAGGCCGCTCCATAGAAAATCATTATTACCGGCTTCCCTCAGTGGCGGGGACATAACATACTTGGCTCCGCCGAAATCTGGTTCATTATAGCGGTCGAGAGCAAGAAAGAGGTACTGAGGGCAGGTTTCCGCATAAATTGGCATCCCCTGCAATCTTGCTTCGGCTACCAGGCCAAGTGCGCTGCTGTCACTCAAATGAACAATATAAGCCGGAGCGCCGGCCAATGCGGCCATGGTAATATAGCGGTTAACCGCTTCTTCTTCAGCCTGTGGCGGGCGGCTCAGGGCATGATAGAGCGGTGATGTCTGACCATTGGCCAACATCTCTTTTGTCAGAACATCTATTACATCGCCATTTTCAGCATGGACAAGAACAAGTCCGCCTGCTTCTCCTGATTTCTTTAAAACCCGGAGCAGTGTCGCATCATCGACCTGGAATACCCCTTTATAGGCCATGAATACTTTGAACGAAGGATAACCTTTTTCAATCAATCCCGGAATTTCATTTAATACAGCGTCATTCAGATCAGTTACCGCTACATGAAAACCATAATCAATGGCACACTTACCTTCCGCTCTTGCATGCCATACCTGCAGCGCGTCTTCCAGAGATTTACCCGGAGTCTGAAGAGCGTAGTCTATTATGCATGTTGTTCCGCCGGCAGCTGCTGCGATCGTTCCCGTTGTAAAATCATCTGCGGTTACAGTGCCGCCGAAGGGCATGTCGAAATGAGTGTGTACGTCTATTGCTCCAGGAAATACAAGTTTTCCGGCAGCATCAATTACCAAATCGGCTGAAGCTGAAGTTTTTGCTTCTATCGCAACGATAGTTTCATTTTCAACAAGAATATCTGCTTTGTAATTTTCGGAGGTTGTAACCACAGTTCCATTTTTAATGATGGTCCTCATTCAAATTCCTCCTTATGTTATCAACTTTATAAGCAGCAAGAATTAATACCTTGTGATACTTCCAATCAATTCTTTTAAGGAGTACAAATTTCTCCATAGGTTTCAGGACGGCGATCCCGGAAAAACTGCCAGGTATTTCTGACTTCTTTGATCATGTCAAGATCAGCGTCGCCAATAACCACTTCATCATCTTCCCGACCGCCTTCTGCAATCATTTGCCCACGGGGATCACAGAGGTAACTGCTGCCATAAAAATGACCCATGTCCCAGGGAGCCTCTACTCCAACCCGGTTGATTGCCCCGATAAAACAGGCATTAGCAACGGCATGGGCAGGCTGTTCCAGTTTCCACAGGTATTCTGACAGGCCTGCAACTGTGGCTGATGGGTTAAACATTATTTCAGCTCCATTTAAACCCAAAATCCTCGGACCTTCAGGAAAATGCCGGTCATAACAGATATAGACTCCTATTTTGGCAAAAGCAGTTTCAAATACCGGGTGACCAAGATTTCCCGGTTTGAAATAAAACTTCTCCCAGAATCCCGTAGCAGGAGTTTTGCCGGCCTGCACATGAGGTATATGAATTTTTCGGAATTTACCGAGGTACTCTCCATCTGCATTAATAACTGCCGCAGTATTGTAATATACCCCTGTAATTGTCTCTTCATAAAGAGGCACAATGATGACCATGCCATATTTTTTTGCCTCTTCCTGCATCAGTTTAGTTGTTGGCCCATCGGGTATTCTCTCTGTCGCCTCATACCATTTCGTGCTTTGCTCAGCACAAAAATAAGGCCCGTTAAATATTTCCTGTAAACAAACTATTTGTGCTTTTTTATCGGCTGCTTCCTTAATCAACTTTAAGTGCTTTTCAATAGCTTTTTCCTGATGCCTGGCTACAGGTTCGTCTCCATGCACTTCATGTTTTGCCTGAATAAGCGCCACTCTCACTATTCTACTCATTGGAAAGCCTCCCTTAATTTATGATTAATGCGGTAATTCCAACCCGGCCATCTGTAGTTAAAGAAAAGAGATTAAACAGACACCGTCTTATTAGTTATTTATTAACAGTTCTGCAATCTGGATCGAGTTTGTGGCGGCGCCTTTACGAATATTATCTGATACGACCCAGAGGTTTAGCCCATATTTAACCGAATGATCGGGGCGTATCCGCCCGACAAAGACTGCATCATCATTCTCTGCATCTATTGGCATGGGATATGCAAGCTGTTTAGGATCATCAACTATGACGATACCCGGAGCTTTCCCCAAAATATCACGGGCCTGATCAGCTGACAAAGGCTGATTAAACTCTACATTCAAAGCTATCGAATGGCCGCTTACAACCGGCAGGCGCACGGTAGTGCTTGTTATCGGCAGCTCGGGAAGTTCCATAATTTTTCTTGTTTCACGAATCATCTTCATTTCTTCCTTGCAATATCCATCTTCAACAAATACATCAATCTGGGGAACACAGTTAAAAGCCAATTGATAATTCTTCAGAGCACCTTTGTGAGGTATCCGTTCAGTCGGTACAGGGCTGTTATCCAATACAGCGCGGCACTGCTCATAGAGTTCCTCTACAGCTTCTTTTCCGGCTCCCGAAACTGACTGATAAGTCGCTGCAACTACCCGCTTGATCCCTGCGGCTTTTTGGAGGGGCTGCAAAGCAACTACCATTTGAATTGTTGAGCAGTTTGGGTTGGCAATTATGCCCTTGTGGGCAAAAGCGCTTTCAGGATTAACTTCCGGAACAACCAGGGGGATTTCCTGATCCATCCGAAATGCATTGCTGTTGTCAATTACAATAGCTCCACGGGCAACCGCTTCAGCAGCAAACTCTTTGCTGATTGATTCTCCGGCGCTAAAAAAAGCAAAGTCAACCCCTTCAAATGAATTGGCTGCTAACTCTTCCACAACATATTCTTTCCCACCGCCTTTAATCCTGGTATCTGCCGAGCGGGAAGAAGCAAGCAGTTTAAGATCGCTAATCGGAAAATTTCGTTCAAGAAGTACTTCGAACATTTTTTGTCCGACCATTCCTGTTGCTCCTACTACAGCTACACTATATTTTTTTGCCACAACTTTCCCTCCTGTTGAATATATCAAAATCTGTTTTACTCCTTACAATCATCCTCCAGATCGTCTATAAGGCTGGTAATAACCGGCTTGTAACGAGGGTTGTTCTTTACCCTTTTGTCCCAGATGCGGATAAAATAATAAACCAGCCCCATCAGGATAAAGCCGGCTGCAGCGGCAGGCAATTCCTGCCTGCCTTCTAAACCAAGGTATGGAACGATTTGAGTAAGCCAAAGCGCAATACCGGCTACAAGGGCAAGAATTGGGACCATATAAAGCATAAAAGATAAAAGGATTATCTGGTTATCGTCAGATTCAAGTAAAACTCTCTGCCCTTTTTCAGCCTTGATAGGATTAAGCGCTTCAATAATTAGATCACGTTTAGCGGCACCGCTTAATAAACCGCAGCGCCCACATTTTTCACAGACAAGATGACGCTGGAGATTAACCAATGCAGTATCACCTTTATTTTCTGTTACCAAACCATATTGTTCCAAGGTTGAGCGCCTCCCATAATCATACAGAAATAGTGTGTATAACCCAACTGTCGGGAATGTTCGTTATTAAATCATCTTAGCATAACAGAACAGTGGTAACAAGCATAAGACAAAGGTTATGAGAGAAAAGAGTCAGATCAGATGAACTCCAAAAAAGGTGCTTTCCTGAAACAGGAAAGCACCTTTTGCAAGAATCAGTGGGACAAATGGACCTGTCCCCTCTGTCCCTCTTAGGCGAAAGCCTCGGGAATATCTTTTAAAACAGCATAACTGAAAACAGGCCCGTCTTTGCAGACATACATGCCACCTGCATTGCAGCGGCCGCACTTTCCGATACCGCATTTCATCCGGTTTTCCAGGGTTGTGTAGATCTGCTCATCCTCAAAGCCCAGTTTTTTAAGATTTTCAAGGACAAAACGAATCATGATCGGCGGGCCGCAAGTGATTACAATGGTATTATCCGAAGAAGGATTAAGATCAAGAAGCATTTGAGGGACAAACCCTACATTATGATCCCAGCCTTCTTCCTCCACATCAATTGTGAGATGGCAGGAAAGATCGTCACACTTGCTCATCTCTTCAAATTCACCTTTAAAGCAGAGATCGCCGGAAGTTCTGGCTCCGTAAATCATAGTCAAACCGGCGTATTTATCACGGTTTGCTTTAACATATTCTACAATCGGGCGAAGCGGCGCCTGGCCAACCCCGCCGCCAATGGTAAGGATCTGCTTACCCTGCCAGTCATCTACAGGAAAACTGTTCCCGTATGGACCTCTGACCATCATTTTGTCCCCGGGTTCAAGCTGATGCAAAGCCTGGGTAACCTTACCCATTTTCATAACCGAAAAGCGAAGAAATTTGCCCTCGGTAGGCGAGCAGGAGATAGATATCATACTCTCTCCTACTCCGAGAACTCCGATCATGGCACATTGACCGGGACGGTGATTCCAGCTATCGCGAACAGACTGATCATCAAGTACAACTTTAAAAGTTTTAATACAGCGATCGCCGCCGGTCTCATACCATGTTTCTTCAACAGTAGCTGTATAAGGGATATAGGGGTTTTCAGCAGTCATCATAGCGCCTCCTTTACCTGCCTCAGAATTTCAACAATGTCAATATTGACAGGGCAGAGGTTGATGCACCGACCACAACCAACGCAGGCAATGACATCAAACTTATCTACGTAATAATTGTATTTATGGTTTATCCGGTTCCTGGTCCGTTCCCGGCGTGTAGGCCGGGGGTTATGACCTGAAGTGTGTAGGGTATATTCTTCAAACATGCAGGAATCCCACATACGACAGCGCCTTGCTTCAAAACCTTCCGTTTCATCCTGAATATCAAAGCAGTGACAGGTCGGGCAGAGGTAAGTGCAGGTTCCGCAGCCAAGACAGGAGGCCGAAACACTCTTCCAGAGAGGATCGTCCCACAAACCGGGAAGGCCTTCAGGAATACCTTCGTGATCAACCGAACGTTTAATCTTTGCTGCCGCCTCTGCAACCACTTTCTCCTTCAACTGAACCGCTTCGGCTTCGGCTTCAGTAAGAAACTCGGCAACCTCACTAACCAGAGCCTCTCCTTTCGGCGTTACAGTTTCGAGCAGATAGTTGTCACCAAGGTCAATCATTAACAGATCCAAACCCTCGGTTGATGCAGGATCGCCGCCAACAGAAGTACAGAAACAATTCAAACCCGGTTCGCCACAGGCAAGCCCAACTAGTGTTACCAGTTCGCGCCGCTTCAGATAATATGGATCATCAATATCCCATCTGAACAACTTTTCAACTATTGTCATCGCCCTGGCGTCACAGGGCCGTACTCCCAGAACAACTATTTCTTCTTCCAATGCAGGCGTTTCCATTTCGGAGCTGCCCAGCTGAAAACGGTACATTGTTTCAGTTTGCGGAAAAAGAGCACCTTTGGGAGGAACCCTTGTGTTGCCATATTCCAATTTGGGCATTTCGCCTTCTGCCACAGGGGCAAAACGCATCGCATCGCCTTCAAGCTTTGGCGCCCAGAGTTTTTTATTGGTCAGTTTTCCGACAAAATCAGGCCACTTTTCTTTATTCAACAGCATCGCTGACATATCACCCACCTCTACAGTATGAAGTCCTCGGGATCATCAGGCTTAAAGCTGGCCTGGAAAGGCTCAGCCTCGGGATCTACCCCGGGCTCGAAACCATATTTATCCCGAACTTCCCTGGCCATTTTACGGTTTAGTTTGCCCAGGGGAATATTAGCCGGGCAGACCCGCTCGCACTCGCCGCATTCGATGCAGCGGCCGGCCAGGTGAAAGGCCCGGGCAATATTGAAAGCTGTATTTTCGGAAAAATTGACCGCACGATTGACCCAGGTTGGATTTAGACGATCTAATATACAATCCTGGCAGTAGCAGAGCGGACAAACGTTACGGCAGCTGTAGCAGCGCACACATTTTGAAAACTGTTCTTCCCAGTATGCCTGCCGCTCTTCGAGGTCTTTGCTTTCAATCTCTTCAACTCCGCTGTCATCAGCAGCTGCCCAGGGTTCAACAGGGTCACCGACTGAAAGATCACTTATTACCGGGTTGGGATAGCGGCATAAGCGACATTT
>JAHYJM010000054.1 GCA_019428945.1 Bacillota bacterium
AACTCTTCGCAGTGTAGCCGGGCAGGCAGAACTTGACGAGTTGCTTTCAGAGAGAGATAAATTGAACCAGAAAATTCAAAGCATCCTTGATGAAGCAACAGACCCCTGGGGCATCAAAGTTACTGCTGTGGAAATCAAAGACGTAGTAATACCGGAAGCTCTCCAGAAAGCAATATCACGTCAGGCAACAGCAGAGAGGGAAAGAAGGGCTGTAATAGTCCAGGCAGAAGGTGAAAAAGCAGCTGCCGGCAAAATTGCCGAGGCAGCAGCAATCCTAAATTCACAGGAAGGCGGCTTCTATGTTCGCCTCTTAAGAACTTTGCCTGAAATAGCCGGGCAGCAGGGATCTATCATTGCTTTTCCCCTGCCGATTGAGCTAAAACACCTTTTACCAACGTCAAATTCCGGTAATGATCAAAAAGATAACAAGTAAGAATTGATGCAGGCTGCTGAATGAAAACATTTTCAGAAACAATAAAGCTACCATACAAAACAGCATTTGTGGTCAACCCGGCCGCCGGGGGAGGGCTCGCCGGTCGGGTATGGCCGGTTTTATCTGCCTGGCTTGACTACTCTGGCCAACCATATCTTGCTTATTTTACACGTTATCAGGGGGAGGGCATTACTCTGGCTTCTCACGCTGTTTCTGATGGCGCTGAGCTTGTGGTAGCTGTGGGCGGTGACGGTACTCTTCGTGAAGTCGTCAATGGAATAGATATCGGTAAAACTATTTTCGGTATTATACCTCTCGGCACCGGTAACGGTTTCAGGCGTTCATGCGGAATACCGGGTCAGTGGGAGCAGGCTTTAATGGGCCTTTCAAGATGGAGTCCGCGCAAAATTGATCTCGGCATAGTTAATAACAGCTTCTTTTTAAATGTAGTTGGAATCGGTTTTGATGCTGCAGTAGCAGAAATAGCTTCAGAAAAATACGGTAATATAAAGGGCTACTTAGCTTATATTGCTGCATTTTTAGAAGAACTTAAAGAGTTTGATCATTTTAGCGTCACAATAGAAGGAGCGGATTTAAGTTTCAGGGAAGAAAAAACCCTGCTGGCAGTGGTGGCAAACGGTAGAAATTATGGAGGCAGATTTTCAATAGCTCCTCAGGCCAGTATTGATGACGGCAGCCTTGATTTATTGTTGGTGCGAAAAGGTAACAGCCCTGAGACAACTATCCTTGCAGTAAGAGCGCTAGCCGGAAGACATTTGGGAGACAGCGCAGTGGTAACTACCAGCGGGAATAAATTCAACATAAATACTGATCATGATGTTCCTGTGCACATCGACGGCGAAGTGATAGGATCCCTGCCGGTACAAATATCGGTTATGCCTGCCGCACTGCAAATTTTAGCTCCGCCTTCTGAAGATCTATAAATATTTCTTTTCCCTATTGATTCCCCACAGCGTAGTGGTTATAATATCATGGTAGGTAAAGGACATGCGAGCGTGGCGGAACGGCAGACGCGCTAGGTTCAGGACCTAGTGGGCTTAACGCCCGTGGAGGTTCAAGTCCTCTCGCTCGCACCAAAAAAGAGGGTTTTCGGTAGTGAACGTTCATACCGCTAACCCTCTTTAATTATTATAATGTTTTTTTTCAGCGTTTATAAGTTTACAGCTCCTTGTGGATTATCTCCCAGTCCCAGTCAGGGCCTTTTTGCCCGGCCAGTTTTAGGTGATTTGAAGCAATTAAGTCAGGATCATAAAGAGTCCCGGCTTCGATAGGGCGGGTTATGGTAACGGTGGCGGCATGAATTCCTTCGGGTGTGAGCTCTTTAAAGAGACCATAGACCCAGTTGCGTAGAGCAGCTTTGCCAACAGAGTGTGAGGTACGTTCTATATGAGGCTCAATAGCAAAGCCTCCACCGGTATAGATCAGCGCACCGGAACCTCGCTCGCGCATGGCCGGCAGTATTGCAGCAGTTGTATGCAGGGCGCCGAAAAAATTGAGCGGCAGCGTATCGCAAACTGTTTGCTCTGTTAATTCGCTCGGTTTTTCAAGGGTCATAGTAGCGATGTTGTAGATCACCGCATCAGGCACCCCCAATTCTTTAATGATATTTTTGAAAGCTGTTTTTACCGTTGCGCTGTCAGTAACATCAGCGCTGTACAGATTCGCCTTTTGGCCTATTTCTTCAACCTCTTTTTTATAAGATTCCATATTTAAAGGGTTGCGTGAAATAAGTGCAAGATCATAACCTCCCTTTGCAAAAACCCGGGCAATTGCCTGACCCATACCGCTTCCGACACCGACTACAGCACAGAGCTTATCAGACATTTTGATACCTCCAGATCATCTTATTCTTAAACCTATTCGCATTATAACATGTTAATATGTTTCTTCGCACAGAATCAAGTCAGAATAGCCTGCAAATTCTTCTTTAGAGATCGTGCAGGATAAATTCACAATAATGTTTAAATATATATTTGATTGTAAATATTGATTAAATGTGTTTAATGACTTAGACTGACAGTAAATATTTAAATTTAGGGGGTAATCTGGATGGAACAGGTAAGATTTGACGAAAAAGTGGCCGTTATCACAGGAGCCGGGGGAGGCTTGGGCAAAGCTTACGCCCTACTATTGGCTTCGCGCGGAGCAAAAGTGGTTGTAAACGATCTCGGTGGTACTTTTGATGGAAGCGGTTCCGATGCAACTCCCGCTCAGCAGGTAGTAGATGAAATAAAAGCGGCAGGGGGGGAGGCTGTCGCAAACTACGACAGCGTTGCTGAGTGGGAAAGTGCCCGGGATATTATAAAAACTGCCATTGACAGTTTCGGGAAAATTGATATTTTAATTAATAATGCCGGCATACTGCGTGATAAAAGCCTTTTAAAAATGGAGATTGATGATTACCGTAAAATTATGTCAGTCCACCTGGACGGCACTTTTTTCTGCACCAAAGCAGCATTTACATACATGAAAGAACAAACCTATGGCCGCATTGTATCAACAGCCTCAGCGGCCGGACTCTATGGAAACTTTGGGCAGGTGAATTACGGTGCGGCCAAAATGGGCATAGCCGGCATGATGAACAGTGTCGCCCAGGAAGGCGCACGCTATAACATAAAAGCCAACACAATCGTTCCTACTGCAGGGACCAGGCTCACCTTTACAGTAATGCCTGAAGATGTTATCGGAAAAGTAAAACCCGATTATGTAGCACCGATCGTAGCCTGGTTATGTTCTGAACTGTGCGAGGATACCGCTAAAATGTATAGTGCAGGAGGTGGTTACTTCAGCAGGGCTGCAGTAGTCGAAGGTCCGGGCGTTGTCTTTGGTGTAAATAAAGAGATAACTGTTGAGATGATCGTTGAAAAAATAGACGCGATAAAAAATATTGAAGGCGGGCAGGAATTTGCTTCAGCCATGGAACAGGCCGGGACTGTAATCTCTAAAATGAATATGAGTTAAAGGAAGGAGATACAATATGCCAATAGATCCGAAACTGGTAGGCAAAGAACTCCCTCCGCTCGAGTATGCTTATTCAACAAGAGATGTAATACTCTATGCGCTTGGCATAGGAGCGGGGGCAGAACCCGATGAGCTGAAATTCGTTTATGAAGGTGAGCTTGAAACAATACCCACTTATGGCGTCATTCCGCCTTTCGGAGCCCTGATGGGTATTGTCGGAATGGAAGGAATGGATTTCAACCTCGCTATGCTGCTGCATGGTGAGCAGTACCTGGAATTATACAGGCCTATACCTGCAGAGGGTAAATTAATTTCGTATCCGAAAATATCGGGAATTTATGACAAAGTCAAAGGCGCTCTTGTTGAGATCGATGTAGAAACCAAAACTTCAAAAGGTGAAAGCATTTTTATGAACCGCTTCAGTACTTTTATTCGTGGCGAAGGCGGTTTCGGTGGAGAACGCGGTCCGGATCCCGGTAATGAACCGCCTGATAGAAGCCCCGATTGCACTGTCGAAATGAAAACAGCTCCACAGCAGGCTCTTTTATACCGCTTGTCCGGTGATTTCAATCCGCTTCATGCAGATCCTTCTTTTGCGGCTATGGGTGGGTTCGAAAAACCAATTCTGCATGGCCTCTGCACGTTCGGATTTGCGGGACGTGCCGTCCTGAAAAACTACTGCAATAATGACCCCTCTAAATTCAGGGCAATCAAAGTAAGGTTTTCCAGACATGTCTATCCCGGGGAAACTATAGTGACTGAGATGTGGAAAGAAAAGGACGACTACATTATCATCCGGTCTAAAACTGCTGAACGCGGAGAATACTGCCTTACTAATGCTGCTGTTTGGCTGAATCCATAATAGTTCAAAGAAAGGAGCGATCAACCAGTGATTGGAATCTGTTCATATGCCGGATACCTGCCCAGGTACCGATTGAACCGCATGAATATCTTCAGCGCCATGGGCTGGCTTAATCCCGCAATTTTAATGAATGCCGCCGGGGAAAAAGCAGTGGCAAATTATGATGAAGATTCAATTACGATGGCGGTTTCAGCTGGGCAAAGATGCCTGGCAGGCTTTAATCCGTCTGATATAGAGGCTCTCTATTTTGCAACAACTACTGCTCCGTTCAAAGAACGTCAAAATGCAAACCTGGTTGCGGGCGCACTGGCGATAGGTGAAGAGATCAGAACAGCTGATTTCTGCAGCTCAATCAAATCCGGGACATCAGCGCTGCTTTCAGCGCTTGAATTCGTCGGAACAGGCAGCGGAACGAAAGCGCTCGCCTGCGCTGCAGACAATCGCTTGGGCCGGGTAGGTTCGGTTCAGGAAATGGTTTTCGGTGACGGCGGAGCGGCTATTCTTGTCGGTAATGAAAATGTAATCGCAAAGTACCTGGGATCCTATTCAAAATCATGCGATTTTGTAGATCACCTCCGTGGCGCAAATTCAAAGTATGACCGACAGTGGGAAGAGCGCTGGATCAGGGACGAGGGTTACGACAAATTAATTCCTGCAGCTGTTGAAGGTATATGCAAAAAGTATAACCTTCAACTTTCTGATATTGCGAAAGTAATTTATCCCTGCTATTACGGAGGAGCACGAAAAAATATAAACCGTAAGCTTGGACTTGATTTTAACCAGGTTCAGGACGACCTGATGATGGATTCCGGTGACACAGGATCAGCGCATCCCCTGCTGATGCTGGCCAAAGCGCTTGAAAGCGCTTCACCCGGCGACAAGCTGCTTCTTGTTGGTTACGGCAGCGGGTTCGATGCTTTACTTTTTGAAGTAACTGATGCGATTACAGATTTTACCGACAGAGTCAGAGTTAGTGATTCTGTCAGGAACCAGATCGAACTCGAGAATTTCTACAAATATCTGGCATGGAGAGAGATGCTGCCGGTAGAAGTTGGCATGCGTGGTGAAGAAGAACGTCTGACCAGATGGTCGCTTGTTTGGCGCAGCAGAAAAGCGATCTTAAGTTTAACAGGGACAAAATGCCTGGAATGCGGAACTCAGCAGTACCCGCCCCAGCGTGTTTGCGTAAACCCTGACTGCGGCGCCGTAGACCACATGGTAGATGTGACAATGTCTGAAAAAGGCGGTAAAATTGTCAGTTTTACTTCTGATATGCTGGCCGCAACTATCAATCCGCCAGCTATTTATGGAAATATTGATTTCGAGGGCGGCGGACGCTTAATGATGGATTTTACCGACTGTGCACTTGATGATCTGCAGGTTGGAAACAGTGTTAGCTTTGTTTTTCGTATAAAATATATAGACCCTAAACGTGATACTACTTTTTATTTCTGGAAAGCTGTTCCATCAGGGGAGGTGAACTGATATGGCTTCAGGAATCAGGGATAAAGTTGTTGTTCTCGGTATGGGTTGTTCTGTTTTCGGTGAACGTTGGCAGGATGATTCAAGCGATTTACTTATCGAAGCATTCACTGAATGCATCGAAGATGCCGGTTTGGAAAAGAAAGATATTGAGGCAGCCTGGATTGGCAACCACATTGATGAAATAAGCATCGGTAAAGGCGGGTGCTATTTAGCCAATGCTCTCCATTTGCCTTTTATACCGGTAACCAGGGTTGAAAATTTTTGTGCTTCCGGAACTGAAGCCTTCCGGGGTGCCTGTTACGCTGTAGCATCAGGCGCATATGATATCGTCCTGGCAGCAGGGGTGGAAAAGCTGAAAGATATAGGTTATGGTGGGTTGCCCGACTCTCCGATTTTCGGTCAGCTTGCAAGGCTTGTCAGCCCGAACGCCACAGCACCGGGAATGTTCGCCCAGCTTGCCACAGCATATGAAAAGCGCCACAGTATTCCAATGGACAAGATCAAGAAGGCAATAACGCATATATCATGGAAAAGCCACCAAAACGGTGTAAAAAATCCCAAGGCCCATTTACGCAAGGAAATATCTGAATCCCAGATATGCGATTCACCATTTGTAGCTTACCCGTTGGGACTATTTGACTGTTGCGGTGTGAGTGACGGCTCCGCTATGGCCATTGTCACTACTCCTGAAATCGCAGCTAAATTAAAGCCCAATCAGGATCTTGTCAAAGTTAAAGCCCTGCAAATCTCTGTCAGCTCGGGAGAGGAGCTGAGTTATAACCGTTGGGATGGCAGTGGACTGATGACAACCCGGCATGCCGCAAAAAAAGCTTATGAGGAAGCTGGCATAAATAATCCACGCGAAGAGATCGGAATGATTGAAGTTCACGACTGTTTCTCGATTACAGAAATGGTTACAATGGAAGACCTGATGATTTCACCTCCGGGCCAGGCACCGGATGATATACTTAACGGCTTTTATGATCTTGACGGTCAGGTTGCCTGCCAGCCTGATGGAGGACTTAAATGTTTTGGACACCCGATTGGGGCATCTGGATTGCGGATGCTCTATGAAATTTATAACCAGCTTTTAAGGCGCTGGCCCGAAGATCGTCTCGTTAAAAACCCGAAAATGGGTTTGACGCATAATCTGGGGGGAGTGCCTTCGCAGAATGTTTGCAGTATCAGTATCCTTGGTTTGGAATAGGCGGTGAATCAATTGCAGGAGTATGAAACTATAATTTACGGGAAGAAAGAAGGGGCAACCCTGATCCGCCCGAATAGGCGACAAACGGTGAAACAGAGACTGAATTAATTTGTTTTTAGCGGCATTTATACATCACGTATATAATTAAATGCCGCTTTTTATTTGTTCTGTTAGGAACATTTTAACGCGCATTGAAGGGAATACTTTACTGCTGGAGAATAAATAATTATATTTACCAGTCATATTAATTATGCATTCAGGTTAAGATAAACAGGAGGTGGTTTGATTGGATAACTTCAACGACTTGATGAAGGAGCGAAGCGTTACATACAAACCGGCAGGTACTGGCAAGATTTATACTGATCCCGATGCTGACAAAGCAAGAGCTTATTTCAGAGATGTAAAGCCCCGCAAGATGACAGAAAAACTGACCACTGTAGATAAAGTGGTAAAAGATCTGATCAAAGACGGAGATTATCTCGGGGTAGGCGGTTTCGGGGCAAACCGGATTCCCACGGCAGTGCTTCACGAAATAGTGCGTCAGAAAAAGAAAAACCTGGGTTTGGCCGGCCATACCGCTACCCATGATTTTCAAATTCTGACCGCCGGAAAATGTATTGACCGCTGCGATGTTGCCTATATAATCGGCCTGGAAGCACGCGGTCTTTCAAAAGTAGCCAGGCGGGCTGTTGAAAGCGGCTCAATCGATATTACAGAATGGACGAATGCGGCTCTTACCTGGCGTTATAAAGCAGCTGCAATGGGAGTTTCTTTCCTGCCGGTACGCTGCATGCTGGGAACGGATACTGAAAAATTCAGCGCTGCCATGGAAGTTGAATGTCCTTTTACGGGGGCGAAATACCTGGCTGTTCCTGCGCTATATCCGGACGTAGGGATTATTCACGTGCACAGATCAGATGTTTACGGTAACTGCCAGGTAGACGGCATTATGGTTGCAGACCAGGATTTGGCCAGGGCAGCGAAAAAGCTGATTATAACGACAGAAAAACTGGTACCTAACGAAGTGATACGCCGCGACCCGACCAGAACTGTGATCCCCTACTACCTGGTTGATGCCGTCATCGAAGTTCCTTTCGGCTGTTATCCTGGTAACATGGCTTACGAATACTTTAGTGACGAGGAACACCTGCGTGAATGGATGCGGGTTGAAAATGATCCGGACGAGCTCGCTGCATTTCTGGATCGCCATATATACGGCGTTAAGGATTTTAACGAATACCTTGACTCTGTCGGCGGCATGGCCCGCCTGCAGGAATTAAGAAACCTGGAAACTCTTATTGAAAAGTAAAGGGAAGACCCTTCAAAGGAGGTCTATAAGATGGAATATAACGATATGGAATTAATGATCTCACTTGCTTCACGCTACCTCGAAGATGACAGTATAGTGGTTGTCGGCACAGGCGCTCCCTGTGCGGCAGCAATGTTGGCCCAGAAGCTCTATTCACCGCGCCTGATGATCATGTTCGAAGCCGGCGGAATTGGGCCGATGCTGCCTTCAATGCCTATTTCTGTGGGAGATTCGCGCACATTTTACAGGGCGCTGGCTGCAAGCAGTATGCCTGAAATCATGGAAACCTGCCAGAGAGGCCTGGTTGACTATACATTTCTCGGTGGCGCTCAAATCGATCAATATGGAAACATAAATTCAACCATGATTGGAAAAGAATATAAGACTCCGAAAGTTCGTTTTCCCGGCAGCGGTGGCGCCAATGATTTAGGTTCGCTCTGCTGGAAAACAATGATGATTACACCTCAGGATCCACGCAGATTTACTGAAAAAATCGATTTTGTAACCACGCCCGGCTATTTGACAGGCCCCGGTGCAAGAGAAGAAGCGGGTCTTCCTCCCGGAAGCGGCCCATACAAGGTGATTACCAATTTGTGCGTGATCGGTTTTGACGAAGAAACTAAGCGGATGAAAGTAGAGAGTATGCATCCTGGTATAAAAAAAGAAACTATCCTTGAGAATACAGGCTTCGAACTGCTCTGGGCGGACGATTTAAGTGAAAGTGAACCGCCAAAACAGGAAGAACTGGAAGTTCTCAGAAATGAAGTAGATCCTTACCGTTATATTATCGGGAGAGCCTAACGAAGTCAGGTTCTTGAAGACAAGAATACCGTAAGCTGACTTATGTTATACTGATTAAAATATTCCGGAGGTGGAAAGTAAATGCGTGAAGCAGTTGTAGTCAGCGCCGTCAGGACCGCTGTTGGCACTTTTAGCGGGTCGCTTAAAGATGTAAACGCTGTAGACCTGGGTTCAATCGCCATTAAGGCAGCTATAGAGAAAGCAGGTATTGAAGCGGATATTATTGACGAGGTGCTGATGGGTTGTGTATTGCAGGCTGGTCTGGGACAAAACGTTGCGCGTCAGGCAGCTGTAAAAGCAGGTGTACCGGTTGAAATTCCCTGTACAACCATAAATAAAGTTTGCGGTTCAGGCCTTAAAACGATCAACATGGCGGCAACAGCAATCACTGCAGGCGAGGCGGATATTGTAGTTGCAGGAGGCACTGAGAATATGAGCGCCACACCTTATGCTGTAGCCGGAGCTCGCTGGGGAATGCGCATGGGTGATTCAAAAATGATCGACCTGATGATTAAAGATGGTCTCTGGTGCGCTTTTAATGACTATCATATGGGTAATACGGCAGAAAATATTGCCGAACGTTACAGTATTTCAAGGGAAGAACAGGATCAGTTTGCCTTTGAAAGCCAGAAAAGAGCACACGCAGCAATAGAACACGGCCGTTTCAGGGATGAAATCATACCTGTGGAAGTGCCCCAGCGCAAAGGCGATCCAATTATCTTTGATACGGATGAACACCCACGGATGACCAGCCTGGAAGCGCTTGCCAAATTGCGCCCTGCTTTTAAAAAAGACGGAACAGTAACTGCCGGAAATGCCTCCGGAATAAATGATTGTGCTGCTGCAGTTATAGTGATGAGCAGAAAAAAGGCAGAAGAACTTAGCATAAAGCCGCTGGCCATTATTCGCGGATTTGCCGAAGCCGGCGTTGACCCTGCAATTATGGGCACAGGGCCTATTCCTGCCACAAAAAAAGCTCTGGCCAGATCCGGCTGGGAAGTAAAAGATCTTGATTTGATCGAAGCTAACGAAGCATTTGCCGTTCAGGCATTAAGCGTGGTTAAAGAGCTTGATTTTGACCAATCTATCGTAAACGTAAATGGTGGCGCAATAGCCATCGGACATCCGATCGGCGCCAGTGGAACCCGTATTTTTGTAACCCTTGTTCATGAAATGCTTAAACGCGATGCCAAGCGCGGATTGGCTACATTATGTATTGGCGGCGGTCAGGGCATAGCCTGCACTGTCGAAAGAGACTAATACCGGGAGGGTTTATTGATGGCTGTTGATATGAAAGGAAAAGACCTGATCTCCATTCACGACTTAAGCCGGGAAGAGGTTGATCAGATCCTTGATACAACTCATATTTTAAAAATGAAACAGAAGCTTGGTGAAATTTATCACCCGCTTAAAGGCAAAACGATGGGAATGATCTTTCAGAAATCATCAACGCGAACCAGGGTTTCTTTTGAAGTAGGCATGTGGCAGCTGGGTGGTTATGCGCTTTTCCTGAGCGCAAATGATCTGCAGCTTAACCGCGGAGAAACAATTGCCGACACCGCCAGGAACTTAAGCCGTTATCTCGATGGGATCATGATTAGGACATTCTCGCATCAGGATGTTGTGGATCTAGCCGAATATAGTTCCGTTCCTGTTATAAACGGACTTACAGATCTTTTACATCCCTGCCAGGTTTTATCCGATCTCTTTTCGATCAGGGAAAAGAAACAAAACCTTGAAGGACTTAAGCTGGCCTATATCGGAGACGGTAATAACATGGCCCACTCGCTTATGTTCGGCGGCGCAAAAACGGGTATGCACGTTGTAATCTGTTCACCTTCAGGCTTTGAACCGGATCCTGAGGTTACGCGCCTTTCGAGACTCGATGCTTCTAAAACCGGGGCGACAATCACCATTCAGGATGATCCCGTTGAAGCGGTCAAAACGGCAGATGTAATCTACACTGACGTCTGGACCAGTATGGGCCAGGAGGAAGAGTATGAAAAACGGCTGCAAAGTTTCAAACGCTACCAGGTAAACAACACACTCCTTGAAAATGCCACGGAAGATGTGCTCGTTATGCACTGCCTGCCTGCACACAGGGGAGAAGAAATTACCAATGAAGTAATTGACGGACCCCGCTCAATAGTATTTGATCAGGCCGAAAATCGGCTGCATGTCCAGAAGGCAATTATGGCCCTGGTTATGTAGGAACAAATTCGGTTATAATTATTAAGTTACTAAATCAGTCGCAGTCGAGCAACTCTAACCGGGTTATTTCGGTGGCTCTGATTTTAAGAAGGCCCGTTTTACCGGTATCCACCAGAATGAGACCGGCAACTTGATCAATACGCAGCGGCACCCCACGATAAGTGTGGCTGCCGCTGCTGTTTATAATATTTATTTTGATCGTATGGCCGGTAAACAGGGCTTGCCCGAACATTCGCTGCTGTTCTTCCCATAGCTGTTCATCGATAACAGGAAAGCGATAAATTTCTTCGCGTTCCAGGTTTTTAACATGCTCACGCAGCGAACCGCAATGCTCCGGCAGCATCATTTTACTGCAATTAAACTGCTGGTTGATCTTTTTGCTCATGAATCATGGCCCCCGATTTTACCGGCCCGCTGAAAAAGCTGCGCCCCGGGATTTAAAGATGAAGCCCTGAAAAGGCTTGTTTTTCCATAACGCTCCCTGACCAGATCGACAGCTTTAACTAAAGCCTCTTCCTGATCATAACGGCAGGAAAAATCAATTTGAAGCTGGCGGTAAGTGGTCAGCCCGGTCAGGCTGATTCCCACTGCCCGCAGCGGTTTTTTGTCCCAGTGCCTGCGAAAAAGCTGCAAAACGGTAGGGTAAACTTCCATCGCCCTTGCCGTTGCCACAGGCAGTTTTTTCTGACGGGAAAAACCTGTGGGATAATCAAAATCGGCGCCCTTGCAATAAAGATGAACAGTGGAGCCCACCTTGTACTGGCGGCGGGTTCTGTAACATACCTCTTCGGTCATTTCAAGTAAAACCAGCTCGATCTCTTTCTGATTGCGGTAATCCCGGGGCAGGGTGGCAGTATGTCCGACCCCTTTTTGCTCCTGAATTAGATCAGGATCAACAG
>JAHYJM010000055.1 GCA_019428945.1 Bacillota bacterium
GTTTTTAATGCAACGACGATTAAATAACCTCGTAGAGGATTAAAAGGTCAGGGAATAAATGGAACTGCAAAGTCATAAAAATACTTATTTTATAGCCATTTTCGTAGTAGATTATACTAGATTAAACAGGCTTAAAAGTAATACGCACGACTCGAAATCATGTGTCAGTAAATAATACCCCTGATAAAAAGATACCTTAATCAATGGTGCGGGCGAGAGGATTTGAACCTCCACAGGATTGCTCCCACTGGATCCTAAGTCCAGCGCGTCTGCCAGTTCCGCCACGCCCGCTTGTAAACCCAGTCATTATTATAAAGAATTTTGCCCTCAAATACAACTACCCTGCAGTCCTGAAAGTTTGTCTTTCCGAAAATAATTAGTATATACATGGTGGTAATTTTAAAAAGCTGGATCCCCAGGCAGGATTTCTTCTAATATTTACGAATATTCTAAGGTAAAGAAGGAGGGGGTTTTTACCTCTTGATTAAAACTGCTATAGTTGTTAAAGGAAACCACAGCGCTGAACTTTTTCGGGTTCTGCAGCAGTGTGATGAAATTGATTTAGTCGGGGTAGCCTGCCCGGATGGCAAAATTGACTGGCTTACCGAGACGGAGAAGAAAAACTATTTCGTTACAGCGGATCTTGACAAAATTGTTGCTCTGCCCGAACTTGAAACCATTTTAGACGCAACCGGGGAACCGAAAATCAGAGAATATCTGGCCGGCAAGCTTGTTAACAATGGGATAAAGCTTGAATGCCTTACTCCGCATTCTTTACTTGGCGCCATTATTAATTCCCGCGAACAGCTGCTTGAAACACGCCTGCTTCAGGGCGAATTAAGGGCTATTTTAAGCGCTGTGCAGGATGCCATAGAAGTGGTTAATGATAAGGGAATCATTAAATATGTAAACCCTGCATTCACAAGGGTAACAGGTATTCCGGAGAGTAAACGTCTTGGCAGAAGTATATTTGAGGCATCCCCGCATGGCGCTTTGGCCCAGTCACTGATCCAGCAAAAGCCGGTTACCGGTTACCGCACTTATGTAGGTGGTTCAGACGCAGATGTTATCTCCAATGCTTCACCGATTATCGTTGACGGCGAATTGATGGGTGCTGTGGTTGTTTTTCAGCCGGTGGGCGATATTTTAAAACTGATGGATGAGCTGAAACACAGTAACGCAATCATTGACACTCTTTATGCTCAGATTGATCAGATCTCAGGCAGCCGGTTCAGTTTTGAATCTCTCTCCGGCCAGAGCAAAATTTATACGGCCACAATTGAGAAAGCACGCAAGGCAGCCCGGAGCGAGGCTGCTGTGCTGCTAAGCGGAGAAAGCGGCACCGGTAAAGCTCTTTTCGCACACGCAATCCACAACAACAGTGCCCGCAGGAAAAGGCCGTTAATTATTTTTGATTGTTCTGCTGTTCCCGATTCTCTGCAGGAAATTGAACTATTTGGCTGTGAAAAGGGTGCTATGCCGGGAGTGCTCCGAACCCGAATCGGTAAAATTGAGCTGGCAGAAAACAGCACTCTTTTTATTAAAGAGCTAAATTCACTGAACCCCTTTTTGCAGAAAAGGATTCAGCAGCTTCTTGAGGATAATACATTTTGCAGAATCGGTGGCGAGCAGCCAATACCTGCTGATGTGAGAATTATAGCCTCTACTGCTGAAAACCTGCTGCAGGCTTCAATCCAGGGGCATTTTTCTGAGAAACTCTACCGGTTATTAAGCTTTGTTACTGTTGAGCTGCCCCCGCTGCGAAAACGGCCGGAAGATATTCCCCTTCTTGCCGAAGCGCTTATTGACAGGTTAAATCGTAAACTTGGTAAAAAGATTTCTGAAATATCACCCCGGGCGCTGCAGGAGATGGCTGAATATGAGTGGCCGGGCAACATTAGCGAACTGAAAAGCGCCATCGAACGTTCTATGGTTGTTGCCGAAGGGCAGGTTATTGAATACCATCACCTGCTTCCTTATATCGGACGGTTGGGTGTGAGCGAACCTCCTATATTTGATGAAATTATTCCGCTTGACAAGATGGAAGAGATGATGCTTAAACTGGCCCTGACCAGGCATGGTGAGAGCCTTGAAGGCAAGAAGAAGGCAGCGCAGGCATTAAATATATCTCTGGCTACTCTGTATAACAAGCTTAAGAAGTACAGTAACTGACAATGTGTTCTAACATCTTATGAGAATGGGGGAGTTAAGTTGAAACTTTACGAATACCTTGGGAAGAAATTGTTTCATCGCTATGATATCCCGGTGCCGCAAAGTAAAATGGCAGAAAGCTCTGAGGAAGCCGCCGAGGCTGCTGCTGAGCTTGGTGATGTGGTGATCAAATCACAGGTTTTAAGCGGCAAAAGGGGTAAAGCCGGAGGTATTGCTTTTGCTTCGAACCCCGGTGAGGCCAGAACAGAGGCTGAACGAATCCTCAATATGCGTTTAAACGACCTTACTGTTGAAAAATTGCTGGTTGAAGAAAAGCTGCAGATAGAGCAGGAGTTATATCTTGCCCTTACTGTTGATGGGGCTTTACGCTGTCCGGTAGTGCTCGCTTCCCTCGACGGAGGCATGGATGTTGAAGAAGTGGCTGAAGATCGGATGATTAAGTGGCCTATAGATGTTTCGATAGGACTGCAGGATTACATGACCCGTGAAATTTGCCGCAAAATGGGTGTCAGCGGTGCTTTACAAAAAGAGTTTATTAAACTATTGCCCAAGCTTTATAAGATGTTCAGGGAGCTTGATGCCGAACTGGCAGAAATCAACCCGCTTGCTCTCACCCCTGATGGTCTGGTGGCAGCTGATGCAAAGGTTACAATTGATGATGATGCACTCTACCGTCATCCACAACTACCGCGGGTAAAAGAAAAAACAGATCTTGAATTAAAAGCGGAAGAACTCGATATCGCTTACGTGGAACTTGAAGGCGATATCGCGGTTATGGCCAATGGCGCGGGTATTACAATGGCAACCCTGGATATGGTTCAGCATTACGGAGGAGCGGCGGCTAATTTCCTTGATTTTGGAGGAGGCGCCGATGTTGAAAGAACCGCCCAGGCGCTGGAGCTGCTTCTTGGCACAAACCCCAAGGTGTTGTTGATCAATATCTTTGGCGGAATAACCCGCTGCGATATTGTTGCAGAAGGTTTTGTCAAAGTGAGGGAGAGCAAAGGTATAGACCTTCCCGTATCTTTCCGCATGGTAGGAACGAAAGAAGCTGAAGGGCGGGCAATCCTGGAAAAGGTTGGCATCAAGACTTTTAATTCGATGGATGACGCAGTCCGACACGCTGTTGAATTGACCGGTGCATCCTGATTTTAGACCTGAATACTGGTTGAAATTATT
The DNA here is from genome assembly GCA_019428945.1 of Bacillota bacterium. Taxonomy (GTDB): domain Bacteria; phylum Bacillota; class Dethiobacteria; order DTU022; family DTU022; genus JAABTH01. Next base: position 3,352 of record JAHYJM010000055.1, read on the forward strand.
TAAATTTAGATAGTATTGTTTAAGTTTGTTTTATCTTCAGAGAAGAGAGGAGTACAGCTAATGTCAATATTTATAAATAAGCAGACCCGGGTTCTTGTCCAGGGTATAACAGGCAAGCAGGGTTCTTTTCATACGGCGCAGATGCTTGAATACGGTACGAACATAGTTGCGGGGGTTTCGCCCGGCAAGGGCGGGCAGAGTGTGGAAGGGTTGCCCGTTTACGACACTGTTTTTGCCGCGATGGAAAAAGAACCGGTTGATGCCAGTATTCTTTTTATACCGGCTCCTTTTGCCAAAGATGCCGCTTATGAAGCCCTGTCTGCGGGTGTCAAAATAATTGTGCTTATTCCCGAACATATACCCCTGCACGATGCGATGGATATAATGGCTTATGCCCGCAAGCAGGATGCGGTTGTTGTGGGACCAAATACTTTCGGGTTAGTATCTTCGGGCAGTTCAAAGATTGGTATTATGCCAAACCGCTACTTTGTGCCGGGTCCGGTAGGGATAGTATCGCGCAGTGGAACTCTTTGCTATGAAATTGTAGGACACCTCACCGAACATGATATCGGAACTACCACGGTAGTCGGTCTTGGCGGCGACAGGGTTGTCGGCTTAAATTTCATCGACGTGCTCAGTCGTTTTGAGGAAGATCCGGAAACTAAAGCAGTAATATTGGTAGGCGAGATTGGCGGCAGTTCCGAAGAGGAAGCTGCAGCCTACATTTCCACTTCAATGAAAAAGCCTGTCATTGCCTATCTTGCCGGCAGAAGCGCCCCTCCGGGCAAGCGTATGGGACACGCCGGAGCAATTATTGAAAGAGGCAGGGGCACATTTGAAAGTAAAGTTAAAGCGCTTAATGCTGCCGGAGTGGAAGTTGCCGGGCTGCCTACTGAAGTGCCGGCATTGATTAAAAAAATCCTGTCGTAATCAATACAGGTCATATATTTTGCTTAACAGAATTGATTTGAATTGAAATATGCGTGTGTTGAAAGGAGGATTAGGCCTTAGTGTGTGAAAATGAGAATAAAGAAAAACTTTTAGAAGCTAAGAAAGCCTGGCGTGAAAAACTTAAAAAAGCCCTGGAAAAACACCCGGAGCGTAAGAAGTTTAAGCTTGAATCGGAACTTGAACTTGAAAGCGTTTACGATTTGCTGGATCTTGAAAACTTCGATTATATGGAGAAGCTTAACTGGCCGGGGGAGTATCCCTATACCAGGGGTATTCAACCGACAATGTACAGGGGCAGGCTCTGGACCATGCGCCAATACGCCGGTTTTGGCAGTGCTGAGGAGACAAATGAACGCTTTCGCTATCTTCTTGACCAGGGACAAACAGGGTTAAGCGTTGCCTTCGACCTGCCTACTCAGATCGGATATGATTCAGATCATCCGCTCGCCCGCGGTGAAGTGGGAAAAGTAGGCGTGGCGATTGATTCTCTCGCTGACATGGAAATATTAATGAATCAAATACCGCTTGACCAGGTCAGCACTTCAATGACGATTAACTCTCCGGCGGCAGTTCTTTTAGCCATGTATATGGCTGTAGCTGAAAAGCAGGGGATCCCGATGGATAAGATTAACGGTACGATCCAAAATGACATTTTAAAAGAATATGTTGCCCGGGGCACTTATATTTTCCCGCCCCGTGAATCGATGCGAATAATTGTAGATATATTTGCCTATGCAGGGGAAAATATTCCCACCTGGAACACAATCAGTATCAGCGGTTACCATATTCGTGAGGCCGGTTCCACCGCTGTCCAGGAAGTTGCTTTTACCCTCAGTAATGCTATCGCCTATGTAGAAGCGGCGATTAAAGCTGGAATGGATGTAGACGAATTTGCACCCAGGCTATCATTTTTCTTCAATGCGCATTCGAACTTTTTTGAAGAAATTGCAAAGTTCAGGGCAGCCAGACGAATCTGGGCCTGGTTAATGAAAGAGCGTTTCGGAGCAAAAAATCCCCGTTCGCTGATGCTAAGGTTTCATACCCAGACTGCGGGTTCAACTCTAACAGCTCAGCAGCCCGATGTTAATATAATGCGGGTTGCATTCCAGGCGTTAAGCGCTGTGCTGGGAGGCACCCAGTCGCTGCACACCAACTCTCGCGACGAAGCGCTGGCCCTGCCAAGTGAACATTCAGTTCTTCTCGCCCTGCGCACCCAGCAGGTTATCGGTTATGAGATAGGAGCAACAGATACGGTTGATCCCCTTGGCGGGTCATACTTTATCGAAAACCTGACCGATCATATAGAGCAGGAAGTTTTACGTTATATTGATAAAATTGATGAAATCGGCGGGGCTGTTGAAGCAATTGAAAATGGTTATATTCAGAAGGAAATTCAGGCCAGTGCATACCGCTACCAGAAGGAAGTGGAATCGGCGGAACGGGTTGTTGTTGGAGTCAATAAATTTACGACCAGCGGCGAACAGCCGATCGACCTGTTAAAGATGGACCCGGCAACCAGCCAGCGCCAGGTGGAAAGACTAAAAGAAGTCCGTTTAAGCCGCAACCAGGGTAAGGTTGCCGAATCCCTGCAGGAGCTGCGCAGGGCGGCCCAGGGCAGCGACAACCTCATGCCCTATATCCTGACAGCTGTTAAGGCTTATGCAACACTTGGAGAGATATGCGGTGTCCTCAGGGATGTTTTCGGAGAATACCAACAGCAGATTACCTTGTAAAATAATGTTTATCGATGTGAGGAGGAGTTGACGGATGGCCGATAAACCGTTGCGGGTGCTTGTTGGCAAAATAGGTCTTGATGGTCATGACCGTGGAGCAAAGGTGGTAGCACAGGCGCTTCGTGATGCCGGCATGGAAGTAATCTATACAGGCCTGAGACAAACACCTGAACAGATAGTTGAAACCGCCCTGCAGGAAGATGTGCAGGTTATAGGGCTTAGCATTCTTTCGGGAGCACACATGCAGCTGATACCTCCTGTTGTAGAAATGCTGCGTGAACATGACAGCAGTGATATAATTGTTGTTGTCGGTGGTATAATTCCGAGGGAAGATATCATTTACCTGAAGGAACAAGGGGTAGCTGAAGTATTTACGCCCGGTTCTTCAACAGTAGATATTATTAGTTTTATCAAGCGTAAATTTGATTAAACCTTGAGAATGGAGAGATGATCTTGTTTGAAAAAATAGATCATATTGGTATAGCAGTAAGCGATCTTGAAAAAGCTGTGCAGTTTTACCGGGATCAGATCGGAATAGAGTTAAAGGGAACTGAAGTTGTTGATGAGCAAAAGGTAAAGGTTGCCTTTTTCCCGGTTGGTGAAAGCAAAATAGAACTGCTGGAATCTACAGAACCTGACGGACCGGTTGGCAGGTTTATCGAGAAAAAAGGTGAGGGCGTTCATCATATCTCATTCAGGGTTTCCAATATTGAAGAAAAAATAAAGCAGCTTAAAGAACAGGGTGTGGCTCTTATCGATGAAAAACCCCGCTACGGTGCCGGTGGAGCAAGAATAGCGTTTTTGCATCCTAAATCGACCGGCGGCGTCTTAGTTGAACTTTGTGAAAGGGATTCCTGATTTGCACATCAGAGTAAATTACGCGGAAAGTGGTGACAGATATGGATGACAAACTAAAACATCTCGAGGAACGGCGCAGCCGGACTACAGCCGGCGGGGGCGAAAAACGCGTAGCCGATCAGCACAAAAAAGGTAAGATGACAGCGAGAGAAAGATTGAACAGTTTATTGGATGAGGGCAGTTTTGTGGAACTTGGCACCTTTGCCCAGACAGGCCTTGAAGATGCAAGCAGTCTTGATTACCCGAATCCCGGTGAGGGTGTTGTTACAGGATACGGCATGATTGCCGGCAGAAAAGTTTTTATCTACGCCCAGGATTTCACCGTATCAGGAGGCTCTCTTGGTGAAGTGCATGCGGCCAAAATATGCCGCGTTCTTGATCTGGCTGCCCAAAATGGCGCACCTGTTATCGGCCTGAACGACTCAGGAGGCGCTCGCATCCAGGAGGGTGTTTACTCGCTGGACGGTTTTGGAAATATATTCTTCCGAAATACGCTATGTTCCGGGGTTATTCCTCAGTTATCGATTATTATGGGTCCCTGCGCCGGTGGCGCTGTCTATTCTCCGGCTATCACAGATTTTGTTTTTATGGTCAGCGGAATCGGTAATATGTTTATCACCGGCCCGCAGGTTATTAAGGCTGTAACCGGTGAGACTGTATCTCCTGAAGAACTTGGCGGTGCTGCAACCCATAACCAGACCAGTGGTGTGGCACATTTCTTTGCTGAAGATGAAAATGCCTGTTTTGAGCAGATCCGTAAGCTGCTGAGCTTTTTGCCGTCAAATAACGTTGATGATCCCCCCCTGGCTGAACCCCGTGAGCCGGAATTAAGCCAGGAAGAGCTGAAAACACTGGTTCCTGAAAACCCGAACCGGTCTTATGATGTTCGTGAAGTGATCAGGAGAATTGTTGACGGGAGCGAGCTTTTTGAAGTTCACCAGGGTTATGCTCAGAATGCAGTAATTGGCTTTGCCCGTATCAATGGCCGCGCGGTTGGGATAATTGCAAACCAGGCCCGGGTAAAGGCGGGTTGTCTTGATATCAATTCATCTGATAAAATAGCCCGGTTTGTCCGTTTTTGCGACAGTTTTAACCTGCCCCTGGTTACTTTTGTTGATGTGCCGGGGTACCTGCCGGGTGTTGAACAGGAATGGGGCGGTGTGATCAGACATGGCGCCAAAATTCTTTATGCATATTCGGAAGCAACAGTGCCGCAGATTTCTATAATTTTACGTAAGGCTTATGGCGGCGCTTATATCGCCATGGATTCCCGCTCACTGGGAGCCGATCTTTGTCTCGCCTGGCCTACAGCCGAGATTGCGGTTATGGGCCCTGAAGGGGCTGTAAATATTGTTAACCGCCGGGATATTGAAGCAGCAGAAGATAAAGATGCAAAGCGGAAAGAGCTGGTCGACCAGTACCGTGAAAAGTATGCCAATCCCTATATCGCCGCTGCCCGGGGCTGGATAGACGAAGTAATTGATCCACGTGATACCCGCGCTTACCTGATCCGCGGTCTCGATATGGTAAGCGGCAAACATGAACAGCGTTTGATGCGCAAACATGGTAATATTCCCCTGTAATATTAATGATTTTAATTGATATTAGCGGATCTTAAAAATATTTTGGATCAAACTATTGACATATAATCAGTGTGTGTTAAAATCTAAAACAATATTACAATGCCCGTGAAGGGGAGATTAACCGTATTGTGGCGGTAGAAGCGAGCCGGAGTTGGTGAAAGTCCGGACCACAAGCAAGCGGTGAAGCGCACCCCGGAGGTGGCGGTTGAAGCCGGTTTTAAGACCGGTGTGTAGGCTGGCCCGGTTTTATACCGTTATCAAGGCCGTTTTTCATGAAAACGGTTTAAGTGGATCGGCTTAAATATGCCGATCAATAAAGGTGGTACCGCGAGCCCCTCGTCCTTTACAGGATGAGGGGCTTAATTATTTTATGGAGGTATATCAGATGATTAAAACGGCAGTATTGGGAGCAACCGGCTACACGGGAGTCGAATTAGTGCGCCTCCTTCATGCTCATCCTGCAGTTGAACCGGTATTTCTGAGTTCGGGAAGTACTGCCGGTAAAAAATACAGTGAAGTGCACCCGCAGTTTGCCGGCAGGGTTGATTTGACTCTGGAGCAGATGGACTATGAAAAAATACCAGAATCGGTCGAAATGGTTTTCTGTGCCCTGCCTCATGGAAAGTCCGCGGAAATCGCTGCTGAGATTTATAAAAAGGGATTTAAAGTTATTGATTTAAGCGCTGATTACAGGTTGGGCGATCCGGAACTATACCGGGAATGGTATAACCTGGAACACCCGGTAGCTGAAATGCTTGGTAAAGCAGTTTACGGGCTTCCCGAACTGAATAAAGAGCTGATTAAGGGGGCACGCTTTATTGCTAACCCGGGCTGCTACCCGACCAGTATCCTGCTGGCGCTTGCTCCGCTGCTCGGAGAGAAAATAATCAAGAGCAGCAGTATTATTATCGATGCTAAATCCGGAGTTTCGGGAGCGGGAAGGGCTCCAAAACAGCCTTTTCATTTTCCGGACTGCACCGAAAATTTTAAAGCTTACCGGGTAGCCAATCACCAGCATACAGCGGAAATTGAACAAGAGCTTGGTCGTTTAGCCGGCGAAAATATAAAGATAACCTTTACCCCGCACCTGGTCCCGATGATCAGGGGTATATTAAGTACTGTTTATGCTGAACCAATCAGCATGACATCTGAAATTGAACTTGGCGAATTGTATGACGCATTCTACAGCGACTGTCCCTTTGTCCGGATCCTGAAAAGCCCGGCTTTACCTGAAACCCGGATGGTTCGCGGCACAAATATGTGTGACATAGCTGTTAAGTACGACAGTCGTACAAATCGCATTATTATTATTTCGGTAATCGATAACCTGCTTAAGGGAGCTTCAGGACAGGCTGTCCAAAATATGAACTTAATGCTTGGCCTTCCTGAAGAAGAAGGCCTTGGCTACATTGCATTATAGCTTGTTATAAAAAATTGTAAATTGCCTGGTAACACAGAAGCGGAGGTGGCGCAGTGAAAGAAATAAAAATAAGCAAATTAGACAAAAGGGGTCTTACAGCAGTCAGCGGTTATAAGGCTGCCGGTGTTGCCTGCGGTATTAAGAAAGATAAAAAGGATCTTGCCGTTATTTACAGCGAATTCGATGCAGTTGCAGCCGGTGTTTTTACCTGTAACCTGGTTCAGGCTGCTCCGGTTTATCAATGTAAAGCCAACCTCGAAAATCCGATCAGGGTTGTGGTAATAAACAGTGGTAATGCAAATGCATGCACAGGTAACCAGGGGATGCAAGACGCTTATGCAATGGCGGCTGATTCTGCTTCAGCTTTAGGGGTTGATCCAGGGCAGGCGATGGTTTGTTCAACGGGAGTTATAGGCGAACCGATGCCGATGGATAAAGTTCAGGCCGGAATTAAATTAATTCCCCATGCTTTAAGCCGGGGTATTGATGCTGATATTAATGCAGCGGAAGCGATTTTAACCACCGATACAAAAGTTAAACTCTCTGCATACAGTTGTGAAATGCCTGAAGGTAACTTTCATCTTGCCGGTATGGCCAAGGGTTCAGGCATGATCTGCCCGAACATGGCAACTATGCTGGCCTTTCTGGTTACAGATGTAAAAATTAAACGCCCTTTATTGCAAAAACTTTTCAGCGAAGCATCAGATCGCTCATTTAATGTTATTACCGTTGATGGTGATACATCAACCAATGATACTGCCCTTATCCTGGCAAACGGCGCAGCGGAGGGCATTGAAGTAACAGAGGACAGTATTTACCTGGAGCCTTTTAAAGAAATGCTCGAAAAAGTGTGCCGTGAGTTGGCGCTGCAGATTGTTGAAGATGGTGAAGGGTTGACCAAGTTGATTACTCTGACTATCAAAGGCGCTGTAGAGGAATCAGGGGCACGGGTGATGGCTCGCAGCATTTTAAATTCTCCCCTGGTGAAAACCGCTTTTTATGGTGAAGACGCTAACTGGGGCAGAATTATAGCTGCTCTCGGGTATGCCGGAATTGATTTTGATCCTTCACTTGTTGATATCTTTATCGGACCTTACCAGGTGGCGCGAGATGGCGGGGCGGTTCCATTCAGTGAAGAAAAAATGAAAAAAGTCCTGGAAGAACGGGATATCTCCGTTTTGATTGATCTCAAAATAGGATCTGCCGAGGTTACAGCCTGGGGAACAGATCTGAGTCACGAGTATATAAATATAAATGCAGATTACCGCAGTTAACTGAAAGCAGGTGGCGGAAATGAACCAGGAAGTATTGAGCAATATACCAAAGGCTGAGGTGCTAATCGAAGCCCTGCCTTATATGCGGGCCTACACAGGCAAGTATTTTGTGATCAAGTATGGGGGGCAGGCAATGGTCAGCCCCGACCTGATGGAATCGGTCATCTTAGACCTGGTATTGATGAAATATATAGGCATAAAACCGGTTCTGGTTCATGGCGGCGGTAAAGAAGTGAACCAGGTAATGGATAAGCTGGGCAAGGAACCCCAGTTTGTTAATGGCCTCAGGGTTACTGATGATGAAACCATGGAAATTGTCGAAATGGTATTGATGGGAAAAGTTAATCAGCACATTGTGAGTCTATTTAATCAGCAGGGGGCAAAAGCGGTTGGTTTAAGCGGCCGCGATGCAGAGATCTTACAGGCCCGGCGCAAAGATAAAGTTTCAGTAAATGGTGAGAACGGGGAGCAAACAGTTGACCTGGGGCGTGTTGGTGAAATTATCCAGATCAATCCTTCCCTTATTCATACTGTCAGTGAAAACGGTTATATACCCGTTCTCTCTTCAATTGGTGCCGGGCTTAATGGTGAAAGTTTAAATATTAACGCCGACTATGTTGCCGGGGAACTTGCGGTTTCTTTGAAAGCAGAAAAGCTGATTGTTCTGACAGA
>JAHYJM010000056.1 GCA_019428945.1 Bacillota bacterium
TGTGTTGAAGCAGCCGACATACCGGTCCACGCCAATGTAGGTATGGGGGTCGGAGCGGTTCCCCTGGTGATGACTCCTCCTATCGATTGTGTTTCCCGGGCTTCCGCTGCCATGGCAGAGGTCGGCAAGCTCGATGGTTTATAGGTAGGCTACGGAGATCCTGCCGGAATGGCGCTGGCTCATATGCACGCTTCGGGAATGGGCGGAATACGTACTGCCGGAGATCTGGTGGCACGGATGCAATTTTCCCGGAAAATGCGCTTAAATGAAGCTAAGGAATATGTTGCCGGTAAACTTAAAGTATCAGTCGATGACCTGGTTGATGAAGTTGTCATGAATGAGCTGCGCCAGGAACTTGATATTTCAACCGTTTACGCCGGGATGGGCGAGATGGCAAGAGGAATTGAATCTAAATTCCGTATTGCTAAGTTGCTCGATTTAGAGATAAATTCAGTCCAGAGATTCTTAAGAAAAACTAACTGGCAGCAGTAGGAGGTATATTCAATGGAAAATCAGGAGTTCATCAATAAGGTAATTGATTCTGTCATTAACGGTGACGAAGTCGAAGCAGAGGCATTAGCGCGGCAGGCTTTGGAAAACAACATGGATCCGATGACAGTAATAAACGAAGGATATGTTGTTGGTATCAAGCAGGTTGGTGATCTGTTTGAAACCGGTGAGTTATTTTTGCCTGAGCTTATTCAGGCAGCCGAGGCTGTTAAAAAATCAACAACTATATTAAACGATGCCATAGTTGGCGGAGCCGATAAAGACAAAGGCAGGGTATTGATCGCCACAGTTGAAGGTGACATCCACGATATTGGCAAGGCGATCGTAGTATCCCTGCTTGTTGCAAACGGGTTTGATGTACTTGATCTTGGCCGTGATGTTCCGACAAATGATATTATTGCCAAGGCAGAGGAATTTAAAGCCGACGTAATCGGTACCAGTGCGCTATTAACCACAACTATGGTCAGGCAGCAGGATCTGGAAAAAGCACTTCGCAGCGAAGGGTTGAGAGATAAGTATAAAACCATAGTTGGTGGAGCGCCTGTAACCGTACGCTGGGCAGATAAGATTGGCGCTGATGCATATGCTGAAAATGCCGGTGAAGGCGTAAATAAAATAATCAGCCTGATTGGTAAATAAATAGCTTGGTGAGATAAGCAAGATGTTAATTTGAAACTATAAATAATAAAGACTTCTTGCCCATATAACTGGGTCGAAGTTGGCGGCTCATACTAAATGATGTAGAATATGGGGGGAGGATCAACTGATCCCGCGGTATGCAAACCGCGTCACCGGCAGTTTTAACCGGACCCCCATCATTTTTTGCCTTTTTACAGGTAAATCAGTTTTTTTAGCGAAATTTCTTATTACCTGGTTCTGAAGAGAGAATCGCGATAAGGGCAGAAAACAGAGGAAGTTTGTCAAACAGAAAGGAGCTGCATGTATGAAAGGATTCCATGGAAGAATTTTAGAGATTGACTTATCAAGTGGTAAAAGCACGGTTACTGAAATACCGGAAGAAGAATACCGGAATTACCTTGGAGGGAGCGGTCTGGCGGCTAAAATCTACGATTCACGTGGTTACGCCGAATTGGATCCTCTGGACGCAGAAGCTCCGTTAATAATATTAACCGGGATTTTGACTGGCCACAATGTACCGACAGCCTGCAAGGCGGCTTTTTGTGGCAAATCACCGGCTACCGGTATATGGGCTGAAGCAGTGGTCGGCGGATACTGGCCGGCTGCATTAAAAACGAGCGGTTATGATGGCCTGATCATTACCGGCAGGTCAGAAAAGCCAGTCTACCTCTGCTCCGGGGAAAATGGCGTCAGCATTGAAGATGCTTCAGATTTATGGGGAGAAGATGCCTATGCCACGGTTGAAAAACTGCAGGTCGCTCACGGAGAGAAGACTAAAGTAGCAGCAATTGGCCCCGCTGGTGAAAACCAGGTTTTGATTTCAGCGATTATGATTGATGGCCTTGATGCCCGGGCGGCCGGCCGCTGCGGCATGGGCGCGCTGATGGGGTCGAAAAACCTGAAAGCGATCGCTTCTGTGAAAACTGATAATATTCCTCCGCTCCACGATAAAGAGGCTTTGGCGGAAGCTCGCAAAAAAATTCTGCCTCAAATACGTGAAAAAGCAAAAGGTTTAACCGATTTTGGTACAGCCGGCGGGGTTCCGGTAGTTGAAAAGCTGGGTGATCTCCCAATCCGCAACTGGACAAAAGGCAGCTGGCCAGAGGGTGCGGCAAAAGTGTCCGGTCAGGCCATGGCAGAAGAGTTTTTTGTCAAGCATTATGCCTGTTTCGCCTGCCCCATACGCTGCGGCAAAGAGATGAAAGTGCCTCTCGGCCCTTACAAAGATACAGTATCACACGGACCTGAGTACGAAACGATTGCCGGCTTCGGCGCAATGTGTTTAAATGATGACCCCGCATACGTTATTGCGGCAAACGATCTTTGCAACCGCCTTGGTATAGACACTATCTCCGGTTCGGCCGTAATCGCTTTTGCGATGGAGCTATATGAACACAACCTCATTCCCGCTGAGCTTTTAGGAGAGATCAAACCGGAGTGGGGCAGTGGTGAAGCGATTCTCGAACTGGTCAGACAAATTGCCAACCGTGAAGGTCTCGGCGAGTATCTCGGCCGTGGCGTTAAGCAAGCCGCAGAATATTTTGGCCCCCTGGCTAAAGAATTTGCGGTAGAAAGCAAAGGGCTGGAATTTGCTTTCCATGACCCCAGGGCTTTTACCAGTATGGCTGTAGTTTATGCGACCGGTGCCAGGGGAGCATGTCACCTGGAAGGCCTGACCTATTTTAATGAAAACCGGGCTGTACCTGCTTCACTGCTCGGATTACCCGATGATTATGATCCCCATGGTACTGAGGGTAAAGCTGCCCTGGCCAAAACCATGCAGGATTACATGGGCACCTTTAATGCCCTGGGATTATGCAAATTTTTAAACCGGGGCCATGTTTCTCCATCTGACATTGCCGGCTGGGTATCTGCAGTAACCGGTTGGGATTTCACCGAAAAAGAGCTTCTCACCGCCGGTGAGAGATTATTTAACCTGAAACGTAAGATTAATGTCGGCTTAGGTATCAGTCGTAAAGATGACACCCTGCCGCCAAGACTGCTGGTTCATGATCGCGGCGAGGGCGCTGCTGCAGGCAGCCTGCCGCACCTTGGTAAAATGCTTTATCAGTATTATATCCTGCGGGGTTGGAGTCTTGAAGGTATTCCGAAGAAAGAAACCCTTAAGCGGCTGGGGCTTTCCTGAATGTGGCTGTAATATTGGATTAAATATTGTATGGAATTAATACATGAGGTAAAAACAGTAAATGGAGGTGCTTGTAATTGTCAACAGTAGGAGATCTTGAAAGAAAACATGTTTTAAGATCCTGGGCGGTCCAGGGAAAGAATACTTATGAAGAAATAGTTAAAGCAGAAGGTTGTTGGTTCTGGAACAGTGAAGGCAAAAAATATCTTGATTTTTCTTCACAGCTTATTAACATTAACATCGGGCATCAACACCCGAAGATTATCGCAGCAATCAAAGAACAGGCAGATAAAATCTGCTATGTAACTCCCAGTTTTGCCAGTGAACCGAGGGCTAAACTGGCTGAGCTTATTGCCAAACACACACCGGGCGATCTGGTAAAAACTTTATTTACACTTGGTGGAGCCGAGGCAAACGACAATGCAATAAAAATCGCCCGTGCCTATACCAAGCGGTTTAAAGTGATATCACGCTACCGCTCTTATCATGGCGCAACCTACGGGGCGATATCGCTTACGGGTGACCCGCGCCGCCCGCCGGTTGAACCAGGCATACCGGGTGTTGTAAGGGTTTTTGAACCCTATTGTTACCGGTGCAGCTTTGGCCAGACCTACCCGGGCTGCGGCCTTGAGTGTGCTGAGCATGTCCGTGAAGTAATGCTTTACGAAGATCCCAATTCGATTGCGGCCTTCTTTGTCGAGCCCGTTACCGGCACAAACGGCGTATTTGTACCGCCGAAAGAATACCTGCCCAGAATCAGGGAAATCTGTGATGAGTTCGGAGTTCTCCTTGTTGCCGATGAAGTTATGACCGGCTGGGGCAGGACAGGTAAATGGTTCGGGGTTGACAATTGGAACGTTGTTCCCGATATGATGACCATGGCTAAAGGTGTCACCCAGGGTTATATTCCCCTCGGCGCAGTTGTAGTCAACCAGAAAATTTCCGATTACCTTGATGATAATATGCTCTGGTGCGGCCTGACCTACAGCGGTCATCCCCTTGCCTGCGCCTGCGGCGTGGCAACTGTAAATGTTTACGAAGAAGAAAAACTGATCGAAAATTCAGCAGCCATGGGAGAGATCCTGAAGAAGCGCTTAAATGATATGAAAGAAAAGCACCCTTCAATTGGCGATGTTCGCTCAATCGGTCTTTTTGCCGCGATCGAATTGGTAAAAGATCGTGACACAAAAGAACCTCTCGCTCCCTGGAATGGTCCGGATCCCGGCATCATGGGCCAGATAAGCAAATGCCTGAAGGAAAAAGGCGTTTACGTATACCCCAGGTGGAACTACCTCTTCCTTGCCCCACCAATCGCCATCAATGAGGAAGAACTGAAATTTGGCCTTGACGCTATTGATGAATGTCTGGATCTTGCAGATAAAGCTCTCTAGCAAATGAGCCAAAGGTTGATAAATAAAAAATAGTTAAGCAAGCGGTGCCGGGATTTTGATTTCCCGGCACCGGTTATTTGGAATCATTTAGCGATCGAACAAAAAGAAAATAAAAGGTATTTCGTTTTTGATCAAGAATTGATACAATGTAGTGTAGTTGTTAACCAAGGGGGCCGGTTATATGAATCTGAACAGGAAACTATTATTGATTAGTATATTCGTAGTTTGTCTCTTACTATTTGTTGTCACTCCGGTTATAGCGCAAAATGGTAATGATGATGACGATGAAAAAGAGACAACCCGCTTTTCGCAGGTGATCAGTCGCTACACCAACAGTTTTTATTATGGTGGTAATGTAAACCATGAACACCAGTACAACTTCTACAATGGCATGGCCGGTTTAATCGCTGCCGGCAGGGGTGAGCTGGGCGGCACCCATGAAGGCTGGTCTGTTCGGCCCCGCAAAGGGTTTGAAGGTTATTCAATAGCCAATAACATCCAGAATTATGTGGCTTCAACTGCAAATAATGCCCTGCCCGGACAGTATATGCGTATTGTTGGCGGGTTCAGCCTGAGAAATTCCCATGGAGCGCAGAGCGGTGTTGAGATGGCGCCGGGCGCGACGGGATACGTCAAGGATACTGTATCGGTCAGCCGTGGTGATGGTGGTTATTTCGAACACAGCAACCACAGCGGCACAGATGACGGCAGGTTGAGAGTGCAGTCGTCTATTGAAGATACTAGCAGTACCAGTGTAGATGTTGTAGGTTTTTCAATGTATCACGAGAAAACAGTTATCGATGGTGGTGGTCCTAAAACAGGCTGGTGGGATTTGGAACTGCCCTAAAAGGAGGTTGTCCTGGTGCCAACAATATTTTTCTATGGACCGGAACTTGAAACAGATAAGAAAAGAGATTTGATCCGTTCTTTTACCGAAGCGGCCAGCGCTGCCACCGGTATCGATAAATCGGCATTTGTGGTATACCTGCGTGAATCTTCACCTGATCAGGTAGGTGTTGGCGGGGAGTTACTCGCTGACAGAAGAAAAAAATAAACTTTAAATTGTTAGATCAAGCTATTTGCATTAATCGTCCGGTGCTATACACCGGGCGTTTTATTTTGCCCTTCATTCTATCATCCTATCATTCTTCCAGGCCCCACAAACCCTTGTTATTTTCGCGGGCTTCAGCTTCATAGGCTGAAAAATAATTTACATATTTCACATTTGGTTCGAAAATCACCTGCACAGCATAACCTTCAATCAGCAGTTGGGCATTAAACATTTTTGCCCTGATTTCCTGATCAGATATTTCTTCGGGTATCTCCAGCCAGAGATAAGCGAGCAGGCGATCATACTGATCTCTTTCGCCTCTATCGTATTCGAGCCAGATAGTTTTCCCTTCTATCCGGGTGCGAGTGTAAACTTCAGCCTCAGGTCCGAATTCTTCTTTGCCTAAAGTGGGATGATTAATTTCCGGCGCGTCAACGCCGATAAAACGCACTTTTTCTTCACTTCCGTCAGCAAAACGGACATAGGCGGTGTCACCGTCAATAACCCTGGTTATTTTTACCCTGTGCAGGATGATCTGATCAGGGCCGGTTTCATAGAATAAACGGCATCCGCTTAAAGCGGAAATTAAAACAATAGCGAATAAGATAATTATGAAACTTATATTAAGTGCCTTTTTACTCATCTTCAATTCCTTTTCTTTGCCCGAATGATGAAGCTGTTGAGCTTTTATTAGTATAAAAGTGAAAATAACAGGCCAACTGCAAGCATTACTATTCCGTAAACATTAATCTGTTTGATTAGTGAATACATCGGAGTTTTAAAGTATTCATTGGTAAGATAAGTGCAGAGGTGCACAGGCGAACCCAGGTACCCGGCATATGAACTTAAATAGACCAGTCCGAAATAACGGACTGTGAGCATCTCCGGACCTAAAAATGGAATCAGAACCGGTAAAGCTATTCCGAGTGAGGCGGTATTATTACCGGTTATAAAACCGGTTATAAAAGGAAGTGCGATCACCATGAACATGATTGGGAGGCCCATATCGACCAGGTATTGTACTGCCTGCTGGAATGATTCTGCCTCGAGCATAAAATCTTTATAAACAACTATTGCCAGGGTTGACAAAATGATTGGCCAGTTTAATCCGGTCATAAATATTCTGGCACGCTCCCGCAGAGCATCTGCCCGGTTAATCGTTGGCAGGTTGATCACAAAGCAGATTACAATACCGGCCAGCAGGGCCAGGGGGAAGAAAACACCAAAAGCTAAACCCAGCATTATGGCAACGATGTAAGGCGATGCAGCAATAAGCAGCCCGGCGATTGCGCTTCTTTTTTCCGATCTGGTCTGCCTCTCCACAGCACTGTTTGACGGCTTCGGGTAGCGTATCAGAAGGATAATCGTAGCGATAATAAAAACCACTGCAATAACAGGGACAGTAAAACTCAGATAACCGGCAATGCTAATTCCTGTAATGCCTGAAACCAGGACCAAACTTGCATTAAAAGGTGTTATTAAAACTACCAGGTGGCGGTAAACCATATTGGACATAGCCAGCTCTACAGGAGACATATTTAGATCTTTACCGGTTTCTTCTACCATGGGCGCTGAAATGATTGCCCCTCCGGGCACCGTTGAAAAGAGAGAAATTGCCGCGGGGAAAATCATCAATAAAGCACGGGGGTCGCGGATTAATAGACGAAGATTGTCGACAAGCTGTTCCATGGCTCCTGTTTTCTGATGCAGGTTACCAAGCAGAACAATTGCAGTTACCATAGAAACAAGGTAAAAAGCGGTAACACTGGTGACCGAATCATACAATAAATAAATGTTTGAGAGAAAATAATTACCGTTGGTAATGGCCAGAATTATAATCGCTATAGACAGAACTGTATACATTTTGAAACCTTTGCGAATCAAAAAAATGATTACAAAGATAGAGATTGCCACTCCGGTGCCTTCTATTATGCTGGGGCTAAAAATATTCATGTGGTTTTAAGTTCCTCAGGTTTTTTAAACTCTTATATCATATCTTAAGCCCAGGTAAAACGAAAGTTCTGATTTTATGAGAAATACCACCGCGGCCCTTCCTTAGTATCTTCCAGGATTACTCCGACCTGCTGCAGGATAGCGCGAATCCGATCTGCTTCCGACCATTTATACTCCCGGCGGTAGTTTTCGCGAAGGGTTACCATTTCATCAATCAGTTCCCTGTACTTACGCGGAATTACATTGGTCGCCTGGTCAATACCGGTGCCGGCAAGAACAATAAATTCACGGAACAGTTCACGGCCCTGCGATATAAACTCGGGGTTTTCCAGATCAAGCTGGGCCTGCCAGAGCAGCCTGTCTGCTTCAAGTAGTTGATTGATCATCGCTGCCGTATTTTTATTTTCCAGGGCGCTGTAAAAGGCTTCTTCCAGGGTATGCATATGTTTCCAAAATGAATTATCTTTTTCTTGCCCTTGACCTCTGGCTTGATTAATTGCGGGGCGTTTAGCCATTGCACTATCAGGCTCCAGAACTTTTTCTTCTGCTGATAAATCAGGGACACAAAGCAGCTGCTCAAAAGATATAGTATCACCGGGAGAATAAAGCTGTTCCCTGCCGTCACATCTGACAGTAACCTTGCCCAGACCTTCCACAGCAGCCAGGCCTGTGGAAAAATCAAGAATACAGGCGGTATGTTCATCAAGCCCCAGGATTGTGCTGCCGGCAGGAAGCATACTTTCCAGTAGCTGAAAACGCTTTTTACCCATGTAACAGAACCGGGTGTCGTGGTTTCCGCCTTCAGCATTATTCCAGTGAGGGATTACTACCAGGTTAAGGCCAAGATGTCCCAGAATATTAAGCCCTTCCACCCAGTGCAGTTCTTCTCCGACTTTGTATATTTCATATACCGGAAGAGTATGAGTTCCCATTGTTAGAGCTGCAGCGCTTGCAACAGCAAGGCAGCCGCCCCTGGTTACCATCGCACTGAGCAAAGCTGGAACCGGTGTCTCTTTTAATTGGCGAACTGTGTAAGTTGGGCTCCCCGGGCCAATCAATACAAAACCGGCTTCACTTAAGAGTTGGAAAAACCTCTCCGTGTCCGAAAAAGCAGCATCCTTCGCAGACTTAAATGAGGCAATGCTCATTTTATGCTGCACCTGCTTCTCAAAATATTGCACCGCTCTCTGGGCAATCAGGTCAACATTTTCCTGGAAGCCGGCCGGCGTATCGAGAAAAAAAGCCTTGGTTCCTGAGCCGTTTTTAGATAAAAGAGCCTTGTGGGTCTCCACCATTGTTCCGGATAGTTCGCCGGAACCGATCAGGGCAACTGTTCCTTTTATTTTGTTCATAAATATATTTCCTGACTCCCGGCATTCCCGGTATTCAATATTTTCATAATCGTAACATATCGGGTAACTTTAAACCATACCGGAAGGGCCTGTGGGGTTTTTTTCTCAGTTAACAGGCAGAGTAGAAAATGTTTTTTTGCAGTTTCCAGGAGAACTTTAAAATTTTTGTTGAATAAAAAAGAAGGATAAATAAAAACCAAAATCGAATAATAGTAACACTATAATAAAAAATCGTGGCACTGATGACCAGGCTATAGGAGGTTGTATTAAATGGGCAAGGTTGGATTATTATTTTTAGTTTCCCTATTGTTATTAGCTTTATTTATTCCCGTCGGATGCGCGGTCGAAACGCCGGAGAATGACAGCCCCGATGAAGATGAAATTATTGAAGACTCAGTGGAATCAGGCATCCTGATTATTAATGCTAACGGTGAGGAATTTATCCGTGAAGGTTTTACTTCTAAAGATGGCTGGGATCTTTCTTTCGATCAGGCTTATGTAACTGTGGGCAACATTAAAGCTTACCAGTCAGATCCCCCCTACGATACTGATCAGGGCTGGGATATAGAGTATAATACCATGATGGAAGTGTCCGGTATCTACAACGCCAACCTGGCCGATCCCGCGAGCGATCCCTACCAGCTGGCAGTGCTGGCAGATGTCCCAGCCGGACATTATAACGCCATATCGTGGCAGATGCTGCGGGCTGCTGATGGCCCATCTGAAGGATACAGCCTGTTTCTTACAGGCCAGGCCGAAAAAGATGGTGTTATAATTGACTTTACACTCGGCATTGAACAGGAAGTGGCCTACCTGGGTGGCGATTACGTTGGTGATGAAAGAAAAGGAATTGTCACCTCCGGTGGAACTGCCGATCTCGAGATGACATTTCATTTTGATCACCTTTTTGGTGATGGGGACGAAGATATAGACGATCCGCTTAACCTGGGTGCTTTAGGTTTTGAGCCGCTTGCTGCGCTTGCCGTGGATGGTGTTGTGCAGGCAGATTTTGCAACCCTGAGTGAAACGCTCAATTCTGATCATTATGCGCTGTTGGTAGCAGTGCTTACTCATCTCGCTCATGTCGGCGAAGGACACTGCCTGGCAGAATTTATCAACTAGCCCAAAGGGGTTGTTATTATGCTGCTGAATGTTCAGTCAGCAGGCTGCAAAAAAATAATATTGATTATGCTCCTTGCATATGTCCTTCTGTTCTTAAATGCCGGTGGCGTTTCGGCTCACGGAGTCGAGCTTGAATTTACGGAACGGAGCACAGTTGAAGTAACGGCCCGATATGATTCAGGAGACCCGATGGCGGGGGCTCAGGTGGCGGTGTTTGCACCGGGCTCTCCTGCCGAACCATGGCTGACCGGTGTTTGTGACAGTTCAGGCCGGTTTTTCTTTGTTCCCGATCCTGCCATACCCGGGCTGTGGGAAGTTCAGGTTCGCCTCGCCGGTCATGGCGGGCTGATCAGGATTGAATTAGCTGAAGGTAATATTGAACCTTCGCGATCAACCGGCTTTTCCGGGTTGCAGATTTTGATCATGGCTGCAGCAGTTATTTGGGGATTTGTCGGAACAGCCCTATTCTATAGCAGAAAGAGAGCTTAATCATGCATATACCTGATGGTATAATCTCTACATCGGCTTTAATCAGTGGGTATGCTGCCACAGGAGGGCTTACCTGGCTGTCGCTGCGTAAGATAAAACAGCGGTATGCCAATCCGCGCAGCGTTATACCGAAGGCTGCCCTGTTGACTGCTGCATTTTTTGCAGCCTCGCTGATTCACATCCCCATTCCGCCGGTCAGCGTGCATCTTGTTTTATCGGGGTTAATGGGCGTAATGCTGGGCTGGTTTGCCTTTCCCGCAGTCTTAGTTGGCCTGCTTTTGCAGGCGATTATGTTTCAGCATGGCGGTCTGACTACCCTGGGTATCAATGCGATTATTATGGGATTACCCGCCCTGCTGGCATTTTCTATTTTCAGGCTGCGTTATATTTTCGGCCGGGATAAAATAGTGCCCAATGCTATTCTCGCTTTCATTGCCTCATTTTTGGCGGTGGCATTCGGTGCCATGATCGTGGCGGTTATGCTGGTTTATGCAACACCAAGCTATCTGGACGCCGCTGCAGAAAGAAATGCCATTATCGCTTTAACCCTGGCCCATATACCGGTTGCCGTCATCGAGGGTATCTTTACAGTTATGGTAGTTCTTTTTCTGCTTAAAGTTCAGCCTGCTCTTCTGGGAAGTGAACAGGGATGATAGCAGAAGCCTCTGTAAGAGCAGCTGATCAAGAGAGCATCTTTGATCGCTGGGAAGCACGCCTGAAACTTCCAGGGATGCTGGCCCTGATCTTTTCTTATGCATTTGTGCGGGAACTCTGGCTGCTGGTTCCGCTGCTCATAACTGCCGCGACAATTTACCTGCTTTCCAGGCTTCCCCTTAAATATTTGATTTCAAGACTGAGGCTGCCCGGTTTTTTCCTCCTGGTAATGGCGATAATCCTGCCTTTCTGGTCCGGGGAGACCGTCCTATGGAATTTAGGGCCCATTGCCCTGCGCCTGGAAGGGCTGCTGGGGCTGCTGTTGATTGCCGGTAAATTTATCGGGATCATGATTGTTGTGGTAACCCTTTTCGGCACCACGCCCCTGTCACAGTTAACGATGGCATTGAAATCAATCGGTATCCCCTGGCTGCTTACTGACCTGCTGATCTTCACCCACCGTTATA
>JAHYJM010000006.1 GCA_019428945.1 Bacillota bacterium
GTAGTACCAAGAGGGAAGGCGCGTATCAGAGTGCAGCCATCGGCTGCGCACTCAAAAGAAGATCTTGACAAGGCTATAGCCGCCTTTGTCAGGGTAGGCAGGGAGTTACAAGTAATATAACTATTATATTTTCCTATCTGACTCTGCATCCACCTTTATATACTGCTTCAACTCCATCAAGAAGCGCCTGTAGGCTGTTATCAAGTGAGCCATTAATAACTACCAGGTCCGCAGCCTTGCCGACCTCAATGGTGCCGATACTCTGCTCAAGGCCTGCAGCTTCAGCCGAAACCTTCGTTCCGGAACATATAGCCTGCACCGGGGTCATGAACCCTTCTTCAACCAGCAGTACAAGTTCAAGGGCATTCCTGCCGTGATAGTTAAAATTAGTGCCTGCATCCGAGCCGAAGGCGACCTTAACTCCTGCCTTAATCGCCCTGCGCAGGTTGTCTTTAAAAAGTTGTTCTGTTTCCCTGTTCTTCTCGATCATAAATTCAGGTATTCCGGCCCCGGACGCGTACTTTTCAAAAAGGTGGCCCACCACATAAGTCGGCACCAGGAAGGTTCCGCGCTCAAGCATTAATTCAATAACCTCGTTATCGATAAAAGTCCCATGCTCAATTGTAGCGACGCCGGCTTCAATTGCATCAATGATGCCCTTTTTACCGTGGGCGTGAGCAGCAACCCGTAAACCAAGTTTTGCCGCTTCTTCAACAACAACGGCCATTTCTTCCCGGCTTAACTGAGAAGCGCCCGGTATTCCGCCTGGGTTCATGTAAGCTCCGGTAGCCATAAGTTTAAGGAAATCAGCCCCTGCTTTGAGCTGCTCCCGGGCCGCTTTTCTTACCTCGTCACAACCATCTGCCTCACGATACATACCAAGGAAATAATCGTTACCGGCTGCAGTGATGCTGATAATTTTTCCGCTGGCCAGTATGCGCGGTCCCTCGCACCAACCAACTGCAATCGCTTCTTTGACAGCAATATCTATGAAATTGACACTGCCGCAGTTTCGCACAGTAGTT
This sequence comes from Bacillota bacterium, assembly GCA_019428945.1. GTDB lineage: Bacteria > Bacillota > Dethiobacteria > DTU022 > DTU022 > JAABTH01. The sequence continues at coordinate 1,026 of JAHYJM010000006.1, forward strand.
ATACCGCTTAATAAAGTATCACGCATTTCCCTGGCAGTGCGAATGGCCCGCAGTTTATCTTCCACGAGGTTTTCCGCATAAGTATCGGCCATGCCATGCAGATCCATGTGAATATGAATATCGATCAAACCGGGAATGACAGTTTTACCGGCAAGATCAATAATATCTGCACTTTCAGGTAATCTGACCTTTTCGCCATCACCAGCATATGATATAGTGCCATCTTCGATTATTACAAGTGAATTCTCAAGGGGCTGCCTGCCTGTTCCATCAATAAGAATTGCGTCTTTTAGTACTGTTATCAATAGTGTAATGACCTCCTGACCCACTTATTATAACTAAATTAAATCTTTTCTGTAACATAGTTGTTACTTTCCACCCATCAGCAGGACCATCACCGCTTTCGCAGTATGGAGCCTGTTTTCAGCTTCATCATAGACAATAGAATGCGGACCGTCTATCACCGCATCAACAACTTCGTTACCCCGGTCTGCAGGCAGGGCATGCATGTAATATACATCTTCATTGCCGAAAGATATCTTTTCCTCAGTGCAGATCCAGCCCCTGTTTGCTTCCAGCAGTTCATTGCCCAGTTTGTTTTCAGGATCGGTAACCCAGTTGCCCCAGTTTTTCGGAATTACCACATCAGCATCTTTATATGCAGCATCCATATCATTTGTTATCGTCAGGGTACCGCCGTGCTTTATAGCCGATTCTTCAGCCTGCCTGATTACCCAGTCGGGCAGTTCGTAACCTTTCGGGTGAGCCAGCCAGACATCCATCCCGTACCTTGGGAACAGCAGAACCTGTGACAGCGGCACAGAAATTGGCTTTTTATGACTGGTGGCATAGGCCCAGATAACCGAAACTTTCTTACGTTTTAGATCACCCATTTTTTCCTGCATCGTCATCAGATCAGCAACCGCCTGCAGGGGGTGATAAAGGTCGCACTGCATATTTATTATCGGTACTGTAGAATTTTCTTCCATTTCCCTTAAGTACTTGTTGCCGCTTTCCCAGAAACAGTTGCGGCAGGCAATTGCATGCCCGAAGCGGGAAAGTATCACTGCAGTATCTTTCGCAACTTCTCCATGCGCTACCTGCATCGTGCTGGTGTCAAGGTAGTTGGCATGCCCGCCGAGCTGCGCAATACCGGCTTCCATTGAGTTTCTTGTTCTTGTCGATTGTTCAAAGAACATCAGGAACATGGTCTTATTTTCAAGATAGGAGGTATTAATGCCCATGGCAAACTTCTTTTTAAGATCAAAAGAAACCTCCAGCAGAGTGTCTATTTCTTCCTTTGTCCATTCCTGCAAGGTAATAAAATGTTTACCTCTGAAACAGGTCTGCATAATTCAATCTCCTTTCATTTACTTATGGTTGATCAGGCATGCTTTGCTGTATATACTGTGGGGATCACTGCATACATGGCCGCTGCTTTTACCAGTTCCTTTTTCCATGTTTTTTCGTTTGGAGCATGGGCCTGATCTTCATGCCCCGGCCCGAACCCGACACATGGAATACCGTGCAGGCCCATAATTGAAACTCCGTTTGTCGAAAATGTCCACCTGTCAACCAGTGGTTCTATCCTGAAAAGCCCGCTGTATGAGTCTACCAGTGTCTTCGTTGCCGGATGATCTTTTTCGATCAGCCAGGCCGGAAAATAAGATTCCATCGGGTAAACCAGCCCTGTATAAGAAGGGCTTTCATATTTGTAGATTTCCACCCTGGCATCGGCCTCTTTAACAGCCGGCAGGTTCCTGATCTGCAATAAAGCATCTTCAGCAGTTTCTCCCATGGTCAGCCTGCGATCTACGGATATTGAGCAGCCGTCAGCAACAGCACAGCGGGATGGTGAGGTAAAGAAAATCTCCGAGACAGTAAGGGATCCTCTACCGAGAAATGGATGGTCTCCCAAATTTTCATTCAGAGCCCTCAGCTCAATCAGGATTGGAGCCATCTTATATATTGCGTTGTCGCCTCTTTCGGGAGCAGATCCATGGCAGCTTAATCCTTTCACAGAAACTTTAATCTCCATCCTGCCCCTCTGCCCGAGGTAAACATTACATGATGTCGGTTCAGTCAGAACTACCAGTTCCGGTCTGATGTTACCTTCATTGATCATATACTGCCAGCAAAGGCCGTCACAATCTTCTTCCTGAACCGTGCCGGTCACCAGCAGGGTATAGTCGCCTTCCAAGCCCAAATCTTTAATTATTTTGGCTCCATAAACCAGGGCAGCCATACCGCCCAACTGATCGGAAGCGCCCCGGCCGACAATGATCTCGTCATCTTCATATCCTTTAAGCGGATCAAAATCCCATGAGTCGGGATCTCCAACACCTACGTTATCTATATGGGCATCCATTGCCACCAGGTGTTTTCCCCGGCCTATATAGCCCAGAACGTTACCCATGGGATCAATTTCTACCTTGTCAAAACCAACATTTTCCATTTCCTGCCTGATCCTGATTACCCTTTGTTCCTCCCGGCCGCTTTCAGCCGGTATGGCAATCATCTCCCTTAAAAACCCTGAGATCTCTTCATTATAATTTTCTGCAGCGGATAAAACCCGCCTGAAATCAAGATCCACTTTCTTAAGCCTCCTTTTATGTTGATCCTGCCTTATCCCGGCAAGTAAGGGAAACAGGCAGGCGTGCTTATTATTAATCTATTATTATATGATACCAGTCCTCTCACGCAGCTTGCCGATTAAATAGTTACACTTACTGACAACCCGATCCTGTTCAATCGTTTTCAGGCTGCGCCTTTCCATTAAAATCTGCCCGTCAACCATGGTCATGTCAACATCTGAACTCTTGAGAGAATATACCAGCAGAGAATAGGGATCTGCTGCAGATACAGGGTTTGTATGCATGCCGTCCAGTGATATGAGAACCAAATCAGCTTTCTTGCCCACTTCAATCGAACCAATCTCATTTTCGAGCCCCATCGCTTCAGCTCCGCCCAGGGTAGCCATTCTAAACACTTCCCTGGCCGGCATTACCGTCGGTCCGTGCAGTGGTTTTTGGATCAGCGCTGCCATCCTCATCTCCTGGAAAATATCCATGTTGTTATTGCATGGCGCCCCGTCTGAGCCGAGAGAAACTGAGATGCCCTGCTCAAGCATTTTCGGAACAGGTGCTATACCGGAAGCCAGTTTTACATTGCTGCCCGGGCAGTGTGCCACTTTTACCTGTCTTGCTTTCAGCACAGCTAATTCTTCATCGTCAATCCAGATACTGTGAGCCAAAATAAGGTCGGGTGAGGCAAGACCGAGATGATCAAGATAGTGAATATTTTTCATTCCCTTCAGGCTCTCAACCAGCTTAATCTCTGATCTGTTTTCAGAGGCGTGGGTATGAATTTTTACTCCGTACTTGGCGCTTAAAATAACTACTTCTTTTAGCAGGTTTTCACTGCAGGACAGCACAAAACGGGGGGTAAAAGCATACTGGATTCTGCCCTGTTCACTGCAATGCCATTTTTCAAGCAGTTCGACACTTTCACTAAGCGATTTATCGGTACTTTCCTGCAGCGTTACGGGAATATCATCTCCGCTATCCATCATCACCTTGCCGCTTATGGCTCTAATACCACTTTCCCTGATCGCTTCCAGGGCAGCGTCAGCGTGATGAACTGTTTCCATATCAACAACCGCTGTGGTTCCGCCCAGGATCAGTTCACCAAGACCAAGCAGCGCTGAATAGTAAACCGTCTCCTGATCATGTGCGCCTTCCAGCGGCCAAATTCTCTCTTTCAGCCATGTTAAAAGTTCAAGGTCATCTGCCTGGCCGCGAAATATAGCCTGGGGTAGATGGATATGCGTCTGAACGAGGCCTGGTATAAGCAGCTTCCCCGAGCCATTTATAACCTGATCGGCCCAGGGTTCATCACTGCCAATGTAGACAATTCTGTCTGCTTCAATTAGCACGTTTCCCTGCTCCAATGCCCCGGAGTTATTCATGGTAACAATTAATGCTTCTTTAATCAGGGTTTTCAAGTATGATCGCCTCCGGTTCCGGCGGTTTCATTTTCCAGTGACTTTTTAACTGCCTTAATTATATTCTGGTAACCGGTGCAGCGGCAGAAGTGCCCCGCGAGCTCTTCTTTAACCTCAATATCTGTTAAGCTGTGTCCTCTGGACTGCAGAGCCGAGGCTGTAATGACAAACCCCGGGGTACAAAAACCGCACTGCACAGCCCCCTCGCTGATAAAGGCCTTTTGTACTTTCGACAGCTCACCGTCTTTAGCTAACCCTTCAACAGTGACAATTTCCCTGCCGTCTGCCCAGACTCCGAGGTAGAGGCATGAATTAATTGCAGTCCCATCAATAAGCACTGTACATGCGCCACATTCTCCAACGCCACAGCCTTCCTTGGTTCCGGTTAGATGCAGCCTCTTTCGTATTATTTCCAGGAGGGTCTCACCGGCATTAATTTCAAGCTCTCTTTTTTTACCGTTCACGGTAAAGTTTATTTTTTTAATCATAACTTATCCCTCCCGCCCTGTTACATGCACTTTTTAAAGCTCTTTGGGTTAGCTCCACGACAAGGTGTTCCCTGAATTCTTTGGATGCCCGCTGTGAATCCCTGGCCCTAGATGACTTTACTGCGAGTCTGCCGATTTCTGCTATAATCGAATCATTTACCGGTTTACCAGGCGGAAAATTTTCAGCTATTTCGCAGCGGAGAGGGGTGGGACCGGCAACACCCAGGGCTATGCGGACCAGGTCAAAAATACCAGTTACCCTTATTCGACAGGTAACAGCAACCCCCAATATGGCCAGATCCATGGCTTTACGCGGGGCAAACTTGATGTAACAGCCTCCAAAGTTAAGATAATCTTCCTTCGAAATAAGAATTTCTGTCAGCAGTTCTCCCGGGCGCAGATCTACTTTTCCGGGCCTCAGGTAAAATTCCTGAAGGGGAGCCAAACGCACTCCGCTTTTACTCAACAGCTTTAACCGGGCATTAAGAACAAGCAGCGCGGGAGCGCTGTCTGCCGATGGCATCCCATTGCACAGATTGCCTCCCACAGTAGCCATTTCGCGAATTTGAGGGCCACCCACAGTCATAGCTGCCTCAGCCATGATAGGAATATTATTCTGCACAAGTTCACTGCGTACCAGATCGTTAAAAGTGGCCATCGCCCCGATGCTGATTACGTTTTGTTCATCTTTCTCAATTTTTCGCAGAGGTTCGATCCTGCGGATACCGACCATTTGTACGTTTTCCAAAATGCCATCGCGCATCTTGATTAGCAGATCCGTTCCTCCTGCGATGATCAGCCTTTCCGGGTTATCCGCCAGCAGATTAACCGCTTCATCTACTGAGTCGGCCTCGATATAATCGTCAATCAGGTACAACCTGATCACCCCCTTCGAGCAGGCCTGCAGCTTTAAATTTTTCAAAAGCAAGCTGCGGCCTGATCGGAATCCGGTTTATAGCCACCCCGGTTGCATCAAACACTGCATTGCGTATAGCCGGCGCCGGAGAAATCGTGGGCGGCTCACCCAGTGCCTTATTACCGTATGGTCCTGTCGGCTCAAAGGTTTCAATAAAATCAAGCCCTATAACAGGGGTATCAAGAATTGTTGGCAACTTGTAATCGAGCAGGTTATTATTCAGAGGCTTTCCGGTTTTATTGTCAAACAGCAGCTCTTCGCTTAAGGCATAGCCGAGAGCCATGCTGACAGCGCCATGAACCTGCCCTTCAGCGAGCTGGCGGTTAATTATTTTTCCGGAGTCATGAACATTGAATATTTCGATAATCTCGATTTGTCCGGTTTTTATGTCAACTTCCACTTCGACAAAAGTAGTTCCGAAAGAGATGGCATTTACCCGGGCGTTATTTGAAATATCTGCAGTGATCGGTTCTGAATTCTGGCGGTCGTAATAGCTCTGGAGGGCAACTGCAGCTACCGGCATTATAATGCTTCCGGAATCTTTTAATATAATATTGGCATCGGCAATCTCGAGGCAGTCGGCCGGTAAATCGCTAATCCTGCGGGCAAATTCGAGAATCTTATTTTTTACCTCACCTGCTGCTTTCCTGATTGCCATACCCGTTATATAGGTTTGTCTTGAAGCGTAGCTGCCGGTGTCAAAAGGGCTGATATCAGTGTCCTGAGTGGAAACAACATTAACCATCCCCATGGGAATACCCATCGTTTCGGCGGCCATCTGGGCAAATACAGTATCACTGCCCTGCCCTATTTCAGTGGCGCCAATTTGAAGTTGAACAGAACCGTCCTGATTGAGGATAATCCTCGCCCCGGCAACCTCAAGTCCGGCAGGATAGGTGCCGGTACCGTAGCTGAAGCAGGCCATTCCCAGACCCCGCTTTTTATGGCTTCCCCGCTCATTTTTCTCCTTAAATGACTGTCTTTTCTTATCCCAGTCGATCAGTTCCTTCCCCCGCTCTACACATTCACGGACTCCGCAGCTTAAGATTTGATTGCCCGTGTTGGGATCTTTGTAACCGACCCGGTTAAAATTCTTCAGGCGCAGTTCAACTGGATCGATATCGAGTTTAACTGCAATATTATCGAGATGAGATTCCAGGGCAAAAGCTATCTGCGGCGACCCGTACGCCCTCATGGCGCCTGCCACCGGCAGGTTTGTATAAACAGTGCGGGGCATATACCGGATTGCATCGAAGTTATATAGGTATTTAAATTTTGACCCGCCTGCCAGCATTACCGAATGACCATGAGAAGCGTAAGCGCCTGTGTTGGAAACAGCGTCAACCTGAATAGCAAGCAGTTTACCCTCATTGCTCACCGCTGTCTTTAGTTTTAACTTCACGCTATGGCGGGTTCTGGTGCCAATCATGTATTCCTCCCTGGTCAGTTCCAACTTAACCGGACGGCCGCCAACTGCCATGGTCATGGCGGCATTCAGTGGTTCCAGGCAGACATCCTGTTTTCCGCCAAACCCGCCACCAACATATGGTTTTATTATTCTAATTCTCCCCCATGGCAGTCCAAGAGCCTGCCCCACAATACGGCGGGCAATGTGGGGGATCTGGGTGGAAGAAACAATCACAATTCTCTCGTCTTCATCAATGTAGGCATATGAGACGTGGTTTTCCAGGGCGCAGTGCTGCACTATACCGGTTTCAAATTCATCGCTGAAAATAAAATCTGCCTGCTGCATTACACTGTCTATGTCACCAACATGATATCCTGCAGAACCGGCAATATTGCTGCCCCGCTCATCGTGAACCAGGGGAGCTCCTTCACGTAGGGCTGCTTCGGTTGACAGAAGAGCTTCCAGCATTTCGTATTCAACCTTGATCAGTTTTAATGCCCTGGCTGCTGTTATTTCATCCACGGCAACTACGGCCGCGATTTCATCTCCAACAAAGCGGGCTTTTGAGGTAAGAATCGTTTTATCGGCCACATCACCACGTTCAGGGTCGAGTGAATGAGGATGCCCGGCAGTGGCATAAATATTTCCCGGCACATTTTCATGAGTTAATACTGCCTCGACACCTGGCAGAGCTTCAGCTTCGGATGTTTCAATATTTATTACCCTGGCATGCGCATAAGGGCTGCGAAGGATTTTACCGACAAGCATATCGGCAAGAAAATAATCCCCCGTATATTTTGCCTTTCCAGTTACCTTTGCCATGGCATCGAGCCTTGGCAGACTTGCACCAATAATACCGCTGGCCATCTTCATCAGGCCTCCCTCTTAAAAACGCTCCCATAACTTTACCGCCAGTTCCCTGGCTTTCGCTTTAACTTCCTGTTCATTTATCTCTGTTAAAACCCGGTTTTGCATCAATATTTTTCCGGCCACGATGGTGGTCTCAACCGCTCTGCCCGTTACCCCGAAAACCAGATGACCGTAATAGTTTTCTGCTGTAAGGGGGGTGGGGGGATCGTAATCGATCACAATTACATCAGCCGGAGCTCCGGGCGCCAACTCGTTTAACCCGGAAATGAAATAGTTGGACATTATACGCGCATTGTTTTCAAACTGCATCCGGGGAACTTCTTTCCAACCAGCCCTGGGATCATTGTTACAAAACTTGTGCAAAATATGAGCTGTTTTTAAACCCTCCAGCATATCAGCGCTCATTCCGTCTGTTCCCATGCCGACAACAACACCGGCAGCAAGCATTTTATTAACCGGAGCGCACCCAACGGCATTGTTCATATTTGACTGGGGATTATGGGCAACATTGGTCTGAGACGCAGCCAGAAGCTCTATTTCCCGATCACTGACGTGAACGCAATGAGCGGTCATGCTTTTATCGCCAAGCAGACCATACTTATCTAACCGCTCAATTACCCCCATACCGTATTTATCAAGGCTGTCATCCACATCTTCGCGACTTTCTGCAGCGTGTATATGAACTCCGGCTCCCAAATCGTTTACTGTCCGGGCACACTTCTCCATCGTTTTAGTTCCGATTGTAAAAGAGGCATGCATGCCAAATGATGCCGTTAACATAGAAGATTTTTCGTCGCTGCATTTTTTTATAAAAGCGGCGTTTTCCTCAAGACCCCCCAGCATTTTGGCTTCACCATCCCTGTCGCTCACCTCATAACATAGATTCGCCCGGATCCCGGCCATGCGGGCGGCCGAGGCGATCAATTCCAGGCTGCCTTCTATGGCATTGGGACCGGCATGGTGATCGAGCAAAGCTGTAGTACCATTTTTTACAGAATCTATAAAAGTGACCAGGGCGCTGTAGAAAATATCTTCGTTGGAAAGGGCCTGATCAAGCCGCCACCATAACCGCTCTAAGATCTGGGGAAAATTAACAGGAGCATCATCTTTAAGGGCCATCCCCCGGGCAAAGGCACTGTAGGTGTGTGTATGGGCGCAGGTAAAACCGGGCATAATCAGCCTGCCGCGGCAGTCAATAAAGTCAGCATCCGGGGCGACAGCCTGCAGATTTGCTGTTTCACCGATAGTAGAAATCTTTTCTCCCTCAATTAAAAGAGCTCCATCTTCTATCACACGGCACTTGCTGCCCAAAGTTAAAAGTCTTCCATTTCCTAATATCAGCATAATATCATTCCCCGTTTTTTTTGCTGAGAGCTTCTGTTATCTTTGCCGGCGTAGCCGGTAGATCACAGATTCGAACCCCCACGGCATCATAGATAGCGTTGATGATAGCCGGGGCAGTCGGGTTAAGGGGCAGTTCACCCATTCCCTTAGCCCCGTAAGGCCCTTCAGATGGTTCTTCTACCAGAATAATCTCCGTATCCGGATAATCCGTAATCTTTGGCAGTTTCAGTTTGGACAAACTGACTGAACTCACAACACCATTATCTATAACAAGTTCTTCACTTAAGCCATATCCCATCCCCATTACTATGGCCCCTTCCACCTGGCAGCAGCTATTTTGGTAATGTATCGCTTTCCCCAGGTCCTGGGCGGCAATAATTTTTATCACCTTTACATCCCCTGTTGCTTCATCCACCGCCACAACTGCCGCCTGGGCGGCATAGCAATAGGCAAAGTGAATATCGTAGCCTTCAACAGGTACGCCTTCCTCCTGATCAGACCTTTCTCTTAAGGGATACGTTTTCGGAGCCTTATAAATAAACTCACCAACCGGTAATAGCCCAGCTTTTTGAGCAGCCTTAGCTATTTCGGCATATGATACATACCTGCTTTCTCCATTTTTGTTTTTCATGAGCAAACCGCCACCTGCAGGCTTGTATCCCTCTTCGCCAGGGTTATAAAGCTGATCAAGGCAGCGATTAAGGGCGTTCTTAAATTCAAGGGCCGCTCCCACTACCGCGTGCCCGGAAATATAAGTTTGACGCGATGCTGTGGTAACCCCGCCTTCGGGAGTCTGGGCGGTATCATTGGAGATTACTAAAAAATCATCATAATCAAGGCCTGTTGCGCTGGCGGCTATCTGGGCCAGTGCAGTATCTGAGCCCTGCCCCATATCGGCAGCGCCAACTTTGAGCAGCAGTTTGCCCTGTGGGTTGAGTTCTATCCTTGCGCCTGCCTGATCAATTTTACCGGCTCCCAGCCCTACATTTTTATAAGCACCGGCCACACCGATGCCGATCTTCTTTCCGGGAAGCGAGGGAGGCAGCTCTTTTAAATAAGCTTTTAGCGACTGTTCCACCTCTGCCAGTGCTTTCTGGTAACCGCAATCATTTTTAACAACCTGCCCGGTAATAGTTCTTTTTCCCGGTGCCAGGCCGTTGATTTTTCTTATTTCAAAAGAATCCATTCCTAAAACGCGGGCCAGTTTATCTACCTGCATCTCCGACCCAAATGCAACCTGGGTGGTGCCAAATCCCCTGAATGCGCCTGCCGGCGGGTGGTTGGTATATACACCGTAAGCATCTGTTTTTACATTGGGGATATCATAGGGGCCAGCCGTGATAATTCCGGCACGGAATACAACGGGCTTGCTCAAAGACTCGTAAGCGCCTGCATCAAGGATGACTTTGGCTTCCATTGCAATAATTTTACCCTCTGCGGTAGCCCCGTGGCGGTAAAACATTTTTGCACTATGCCTTTTGGTCGACATAATAATTGATTCGCGCCGCGATAAAACCATTTTTACCGGTCTGCCGGTAATCATCGCCCCCAGGGCACAGTGAATCTGAACTGTCGGTTCTTCCTTACCACCGAAAGCCCCACCGGCCGGAGTATAGACAACTCTTACCTTTTCCGGCGGCAGGTTTAAACTGGCGGCAATCATTTCCCGGAAGGCGTAAGAACCCTGGCTTGCTGTCCATATAGTGATAACCCCGTCTTGATCCGGCATCGCTACAGCTGCTTCAGGTTCAAGATATGCATGCTCAACCATGGGGGTTACATATTCGCCTTCCACAACTAGATCTGCTTTGGCAAAAGCTTTTTCTGTATCACCCCTGCGAACAGAAACATGATGGAGCAGGTTTCCTTCAGGATGAATAAACGGAGCATCGGCTTTCAGGCCATCTACTGCCGAAAATATGCCCGGCAGTGGTTCATAATCAACTTCAATAGATGAAAGAGCATTGAGAGCCTCTGCTTCACTCTCAGCTAAAATTACAGCTACAGGTTCGCCAATATACCTGACCCGCTCAGCGGCAAGAACAGGCTGGTGAGGATTAAGCAGGCCAAAAGTTTTACGACCCGGGATATCACGTGCTGTTAGAACTTTAACCACCCCTGGTTGAGTTAGCGCCTGCTTAAAGTTTATTTTTTTTATCATTGCAGATGGAAACCGGCTGAAGAGGAGCTTGCCGTAAAGCATATTTTCAAATTTAAGATCATCAGCAAACACAGGAGCGCCGGTTACTTTCAGTCTGGCATCTTTTTTAAGCGGAGAAGAACCGATCTGCACATCCTCCGGACTGAAGTCTGCCCTGCCGGTCATTTCCCCGGCGGCAGAGTTTTCGCCCTTCAGAGCTGCAGCAGCGCTCTGCACAGCCCTTACAATTGCCGCATAGCCTGTACAGCGGCAAATGTTGTGACGAAGAGCCTTTTTTATATCCCCGGGAGTGGGGTTTGGGTTGGTATCGAGCAGCGCTTTAGCAGCCATGATCATGCCAGGGGTGCAGAAGCCACATTGAACGGCTCCTTCTTTCATAAAAGCATCCTGCAGAGGATGAAGCTGATCTTTTGCAGACAGGGATTCTATTGTCTCAACTTTTGATCCATCCAGCCCGGATACCATGACTGTGCAGGCCCTCTTTGCCATGCCATCAATAATTACCGTGCAGCTGCCGCAATGCCCCTGGTTGCAGCCATTTTTTGCGCCAAAAAAGCCCAGACAGTCCCTCAGATAGGATAGTAGGGATAACCTGCCGGGCTTACGGATCTCTACAGTATTTCCATTAACCTTAAAGGAGACAATGTCTGCCATCAGATCCACCTCAAAGAAACTTATTCAAAAAAAGGCCCTCTGAGCCTTGATCATTATTTCGGGGATCGATTCTATGCTGCTTACTGCTGTAATGACAGAAATGCCTGTTTAATCAAAGAATTAATATAATTATTAATATGTTTTCCATAAATTATGGCAAAATCCTGCCTCAGCTTAAAATTACTGTTTTAATCCTGCTGCCACACCGGCAGGATATTTTGGGAACCAATAGAATTAAGCCTTTAGCAGTTATTGATCAGGCGCGCTCTAATTTATCCTGGCGAGGAGGCCCTAAAATGAGCGACCGCATGAGAGTAATCCCCTTTGACAAACTGGTAAACTGGATCATTGAAGAATATCGGCAGGAAGATACGATCTTCGGGATATCGGCAAAAGACTTTTACCCTGAAACAACTGATAATATGTCTTATTGCGGAGAACAGTTAAACCGTCCTCTTGGACCTGCAGCCGGTCCTCATACCCAACTTGCCCAGAATCTTGCCGCCTCCTACCTGACCGGGGGCAGGTTTTTTGAATTAAAAACTGTCCAGATTCTTGACAGACTCACATTTCCCAAACCGTGCATAAACGCTGCCGATGAATGCTACAACACCGAGTGGTCGACAGAACTATCCATCGAGGAAGCTTACGCAGAATATGTCAAGGGATGGTTTCTGCTGCATCTTCTCGGCAGAGAGTTTTTTAACTTAAAACAGCGCAATTTTATATTTAACATGAGCGTCGGCTATGATCTGGCCGGAATTAAATCTGAAAAGGTTAACTGCTTTATTGAGGGAATGAAAGATGCATCAACTGCTGAAATCTTTACAGGGTGCAGAACTGTAATAAAACAAGCAACAGAACGGTTTAATAATATTGATGAAAATTATATTGACAAGATATCACCATTCATATGTAATTCTATCGCACTTTCTACCATGCATGGCTGCCCGCATGACGAAATTGAAGCAATATGCAAATACCTGATTCTTGAAAAAAAGCTGCATACTCACGTTAAGCTAAACCCTACCCTGCTCGGTTACGACTACGTCAGAAATACACTTGACCAGATGGGTTACGACTACATAAAACTAAGTGAAAAGACCTTTACCGACGACCTCAGCTATGAAGAAGGAATACCCATGCTTCAAAGGCTTATTGCACTTGCCGGGAAATGCGGCATTGAGTTCGGTGTAAAACTTTCCAACACTCTGCCTGTATTGATCAACAGAGACGAGCTGCCGGGTGACCAGATGTACCTGTCAGGCAAGCCCCTCTATGCACTGACAATCAACCTGGCCTATAAGCTGGCTGCTGAATTTGATGGCAAATTAAATATTTCATACTCCGGCGGAGCAGATCGAAATAATACGGCCAAAATCTATGCCACCGGTATAAAGCCGATTACAGTAGTTACTACCCTTTTAAAACCTGGCGGTTACGCCCGTTTAACAAAACTGGCCGGAATAATAGAACCTGGATTAAAACGCGAATTCTCAAGGATTAATTTGGCCGCCCTGAAAAACCTTTCCCATGAATCTCTTGTCGAGACTACCTACCAGAAAAAGAAAAAAACAGGCGGCTCTTTAAAAGCTTACAGACAGCTGCCTCTTTTCGACTGCAGAGAATCGTGTAGTATTTGCGTTTCAGTATGTCCCAATCGTGCCAATATCCAGGTTGAAACTGCAGGTCACAGTTATAAATACAGCCGACAGATAATGCACTTGGACGGTATGTGCAATGAATGTGGTAACTGTGCCACTTTTTGCCCCTTTGGAGGAATACCATACCGCGAAAAACCGACTCTGTTCTGGTTTGAGGAAGATTTTACAGATAGTAAAAACGGAGGCTTTCAGCTGATTACAGCAACACCTACCCCTATCTTCAGGATCAGGTCAAACAATGAAATTTTTGAAATCGGTTTAAGCGCTTTAAACAGTGATACGGTTCAGGCTGCCAGGCTTCCTCTTTTGACAATGATCAAGATCGTTTATGAACACTATCGACACACCTTCCTGAGCTGATCTGATAAGGAGGCCAACAGTATGGAAGAAAGCATTAAATGGATTGTCAACCCGAAAGCGCGAAATGAAGATAATATAAAAAGGCCCGGTCCCGATTTCCTGGGTGGAAAAGCAGCAGCTGAAACTCGTAACTTCATGGAAAGTTTTCCACAGTATGAAGTGACTCCTCTCCGGAACCTGGGCAGACTGGCCGCTTATACCGGAATAGCAGGAATCTATGTTAAAGATGAATCATACCGTTTCGGTTTGAACTCATTTAAAGTTTTAGGCGGGGGGCATGCCATCGGCAGGTACCTTGCCGGCAAACTAAATCTTAGCCCCCTAAATTTTTCATATGCTAAGCTGAGGTCAGACGAAGCCCGGGAAAAGCTGGGCGAAATTACATTTACATCAGCGACCGATGGAAATCATGGCCGGGGGGTGGCATGGGCTGCCCGCCAGCTTGGCCACAGGGCAGTTATTAATATGCCCAAAGGATCATCGCCCATTCGATTGGAACATATTACAGCAACAGGCGCCGAAGGTTACATAACTGATGTTAACTACGATGAAACAGTTAGGATTACAGCAGAAAACGCCAACAAAAACGGGTGGGTTGTAATTCAGGATACAGCCTGGGAAGGTTATGAAGATATACCAAATTGGATTATACAGGGTTATACAGTGATGGCAGACGAAGCGTATAAACAGATTCAGCAATATGGCTTTAACAGGCCAACTCATATTTTTATCCAGGCTGGAGTAGGTTCGCTGGCAGCAGCAGTGCTGGGTTTCTTTGCATCAATGTTCAATAATATCAGGCCTGTTACGGTTATCGTTGAACCGGATAAGGCCGACTGTTTTTACAAATCTGCGCTGGCAGGTGACGGAATACCCAGATATGTTACCGGTGATCTTGATACAATTATGGCCGGCCTGGCCTGCGGGGAACCGAACCCCTTTGCCTGGGACATTTTAAAGGATATGGCCGATATGTTCATCTCATGCCCTGATTACATATCTGCAAAGGGCATGAGAATACTGGGTAACCCCTTAAGCGGCGATACCAGGGTGATTTCCGGTGAATCTGGCGCAGTGACCACAGGCATGCTTGTCGAACTGCTTCTAAATGAAGAACTGGCTGAAGCGAGAGAAGGGCTAAAACTTGATCAGGATTCCAGGGTTTTGGTTTTCAGCACCGAAGGGGATACTGACCCGGAAATGTACAGAAAAATAGTCTGGGACGGAGCTTATCCTGTTCCGGGCAAGTCACATATTTAAATATTTTGCAGCATGGACGTTTTTTCCCATCAACTGAAGTTCTTCCGGAGAATAAGGAGGTTTTCTTGTGCAGCCTGCATTTTCTAAAAATATAGCGAAACTGTCGGGTAATGTGATCCGGGAAATTCTTAAGCTCACTCAGCAGACTGATATCATCTCTTTTGCCGGTGGCATGCCGCCGGACGATTCATTTCCCATTGAAGCCCTTAAAGATATAAGCAGCAAAGTTATCGATAAATACGGCAGTTCAATTTTTCAGTACGGCACCAGCGAAGGATTTATGCCTCTTCGTGAATTTATCGTTACCTGGATGGCCGCTAAAGGGGTTAACACGGTAATTGAGGAAGTATTAATTACGAGCGGCTCGCAGCAGGGCATTGATCTGCTATCCAAAGTTTTCATTGATTCAGGTGACGGTGTAATTCTGGAAAATCCCACATATCTGGCAGCGATCCAGATCTTTAATCTTTACGGAGCCCGGTTTTCGCCCGGAGAAAGCGACGATCTTGGCTTTATACCGCAATCATTAAATAAAGCGATAGAAAACAACATCAGTAAACTGCTCTACCTGGTGCCCAGTTTCCAGAATCCAACGGGGATATCCTTAGCCCGGGAAAGACGTCAGGAACTCGCTGAACTACTGAGCAGGTTTGATATAGTAATGATTGAGGACGATCCCTATGGCGACCTGCGCTACAGCGGCGAAGCTATAATACCAGTTAAAAGTTTTGATAAAGATAGGCGCATCGTCTACCTTGGCTCTTTTTCAAAAACTATTGCACCGGGGCTGCGAGTCGGCTTTGCAGTGGGTCCAAAGGATATCATAAGAAAAATGGTGATCGGTAAGCAGGCCTCAGATGTTCATTCCTGCAACCTTGCCCAGGCGATGATCTATGAATTCTGCGCACAGGGTTTACTGAAACCCCATATCGAAAGCCTCATAGTTAACTACCGCAAAAAGCGGGATTTAATGCTTAAAATGATCAATAAATATTTCCCGCCTTCGACATCATGGACCATACCGGAAGGAGGCCTTTTTATCTGGGCGAAATTACCTGACGGCGCATCAGCATCAGATCTATTCAAACTGGCAATTGAAGAAAAAGTAGCCTTCATTCCGGGCAATAATTTTTATGCCTCAGGTGGCGGAGAAAACTCACTGAGGCTTAATTTTTCCAATGCCAGCGAGGAACAGATTGAAGACGGCATCAACAGGCTTGGCCGGGCATTGGATAAGTATCTGTCATGACTAATGTCAACGATAAAAATTTGCATGACAAGGTTATAATAGGTTAGTATAATATTTATCTATCTGTATTATCACAGGGGGTCGTTGGATAATGAAATTCAGTTTTCCAGTAACCAGAACTACAACGCCGAAAAAGAAACAAAATCCGCAGGATCTCGTTTTTGGAACCGTTTTTTCCGATCACATGTTTGAAATGGACTACAACCCGGATAAAGGCTGGCATGACGGCAAAATTATCCCATACGGACCGATCATGCTGGATCCTTCAACTGCGGTTTTTCATTATGGACAGGAAACGTTTGAAGGACTTAAAGCTTACAAAGCTTCAGACGGCAGAGCCCTCCTGTTCCGCCCGGAAAAAAATGCAGAGAGAATTAATATATCTAATGAACGTCTCTGCGTTCCGACCATTGATCCGGATTTAATGGTGGAAGCAATCAAACAGCTAGTGGCAATTGACATAGACTGGATACCCGAAGCTGAAGATACATCTTTATATATTCGCCCCTTTATTATTGCAACAGATCCCTACCTGGGAGTGCGGCCATCACAAACTTTTAAGCTCTATATTATACTTTCACCTGTGGGACCTTATTACAAAGGCGGGTTAAACCCGACCAAAATTCTTGTTGAAGATAAATATGTAAGAGCCATGGCAGGCGGAACGGGATATGCCAAGGTGGGGGGTAATTACGCCGCCAGCCTGAAAGCCCAGGAAGAAGCAATTAAAAAAGGTTACAGCCAGGTTCTTTGGCTTGACGGTGTTGAAAAAAGCTACGTGGAAGAGATAGGTACCTCGAATGCCTTTTTTAAAATTGACGGCGAAATTATAACCTCACCGCTTACCGGTACTATACTCCCCGGTATTACAAGAGATTCAGTCCTGCAGCTGCTTAAGCACTGGGGTGAAAAGGTTACAGAAAAGCGTTTCACAATCCAGGAAGTTTATGAAGCGCAGGCCTCGGGTAAACTGGACGAAGTCTTCGCCACAGGAACAGCAGCAGTCATCTCACCGGTGGGAGAGCTCTGCTGGAAAAATCAGGTTATTACAATCAATAATAATCAAATAGGGGCCATTTCCCAGAGACTTTTTGGTGAAATCAACGCTATCCAGAGAGGCAGAACATCAGATCAATTCGGCTGGGTGACAGAGATCTAAAGGGTATAACAAGCGATTTGTAACTTAAACAGTTTTGCAAATTAAGGGTCCCCTGAACGAAATATTTCAGGAACCCTTTATCTTTATATAATACTATTTGATAAAAATGATTTTGACCATTTATGGCGAAATAAAGATTATCTTATCATCATCCACTATACAACCAGATGCCGGTAAGGATAAATTACAGAGGTGATAAAATGTATCCTAATCAATTTCGCAAACTGCTATCAATCATCATTGCTCTCTTTATATTTATAACTGTAATATTTCTTTCCGGCTGCAGCTTTTTTGAAGGCTATGTCAAATATGACGGCGGTAAGTATAAAGGTGATTTGGTTGATGGCATACCACATGGTACAGGAAAATGGATCGGTCCAGATGGAACAATTTACGAAGGGCAGCTCATAGATGGCGCTGCAGGGGGAACAGGTAAACTCACATTCCCTGACGGGCGTATCTATGAAGGGGATTTTTCTGATGGACTTCCTCATGGCAAGGGGATTGAAACCCTTCCAGATGGTGAAATCTATGAAGGCGAATGGGAAAATGGGTTGCGTCACGGCATGGGATCATATTCATTTGATGGCACTCGATATGAAGGTGAATTCATAAATGGGGTGCCAACCGGTACTGGAAAAGTTACTTTACCTGACGGAATAGTTTATATTGGCGAAGTGAAAGGCTATGTATCGCATGGAACCGGTAAAATGACATGGCCCGATGGCAGGGTTTATGAAGGTGAATGGAAAGATGGCAGCAGGGAAGGTTATGGAGTGTTAACTTTCCCCAACGGCACCCGGTATGAAGGAGAATTTGAAAATGGAGTTCCTCACGGCAGCGGAACAGAAACCTGGGTCGATGGCAGTGAATATGTCGGCGAATGGAAGGATGGGCTCAGGCACGGTATTGGAATATACACCTGGCCCGATGGTTCTGTATATGAAGGGGAATGGGCAGACGGAGACATGCACGGCCTGGCAACTTACACCGAAGCCGATGGTACCGTAAAATCGGGAGTGTGGATTAATAATGAATACCAGGAGCAGGAAGAGTAAGTTTTAATAAACCCTGGTAGAGTTAGAATATTTTTTGCTCCCAGTATTTACCATTCATGATAATTTCTGAGATACAGGATCTTACTTCTTACCTTTAGACCTACAAGATTCGCCGACTTACATATTACCAGCGAAATACTGCAGCAACCGGGTTCGAATCAGGCATCTGGTTTAATTCAACCACATGGACATTGCCATTGGTTAAAAAAGTTTTGGTAGCGGCAAGATCAATTAAATCCTCATTTCCGCTCTGAGATTCCTCACTTAAGCTCAGCCTTTCAGTTTCCTGATCATAATCTCCCCATTGCTGAATTCCCGGGACGACAAACAGCTCACTTACTCTGCCGTGATAAGCAGCCGGCAATATTTCCACAATATTATTAGATGTTTTTCCTGTTCCCTTAAATTCATGATAGAGCGCTTTTGCTTCTTCCTCTTTTTCCCTGAAGAACGGTCTAACTATAGCCCAGGCCTTTTGTTGAAGCTCTTTTTCAGATTCATATTCAGGGTTCCCTTTAATAATCTCTTTATGCAAAAGCGAATACTTGCTTACTTCCCTATAGAGTGGGGCCAGGTAATCCACACAGGCCAGAATAAGCGGTGCGCTTGTTTCAACAAGCATACTCTGAATCTCCCGGTCGATAAAACGAAAATAGTTAAGCAGCTTCTCTCTTTCGATACTGTCAATTTCTCCACCATGGCCGTGATATACAGCGCCCCGATCACCTTCAATACCGGGAGTCCCGGTGTGAAATTGCAAGTGTTTTTCAATCAGTTCCTCGCCAATTTCAGCTTTATATTTTTCAATGATCTCTCTTAAATCTACCTCTTCAACATAAGACTGTGTACAGCGCAGCAGCCTGGCATTTTTCTGGCTGAGGGCAAGAATATAAAAAAGACCATCTGATGAAAGCAGCTTAAAGAGTGGCTTCATATGAAAAGATTTCCTTACCACAGCCATTTCTTCAAAGGGCAAAGGCAGCCTGTAAAACTGGGCAAATTCCAGCGAGATGAAGTAAGCTAATCCCTCGCTCTGATTTGCCCAGAAGTAACTGTCGCTGATTAGCTTTTTAGCCGGATTAGTGAGCTCTTTCAGTTCAGAAGTATTCATATTAATTTTTTCCAGGCGCTGCCCAGCCTCATTAAGCAAGCTTTTAAAACGGGTTGAATTTTCTTTTGCCCGTTCTCTGCCCTTCATCGTTGGCATGTAGATCGATATACTCGGTTTACCTTTACCCATCTCCAATAATAGTTCAATATCGCTCTTACTTAAATGTTCCATATTTTATTCCTCCCTTAGAAATAATAGAACATAGGCTTCAAGACTGCTTTTCAAACTGGATATTTCGGCATTGGAATTTAGATAGATAGTATTTGTAGGTTTTAAGAACTGCATCATCCTGGAATAACTATTACTATAACCTTTTTTATATTATATCTTATTGAGATGCGGCTTCAACCTTTTAAGACAAGAATATTCAAACGAATGTAAGCTGTGATAAGATGAAAGGGTTAAATTAGTTATTGAGGGTAGACACGATGAAATCTTTCTGGCTTTTAAAGGACTTCTTTCGCAACAATGTCTGGCGTTACGTGCTGGGTGTATTGTGGCTAATCATTGTTAATTCGGCACAACTGGTAATCCCCTATCTTTTAGGCTATATCACTGATCAGGTTGAAACCGGACAGGTTGCATCTTCTGACTTGTGGAGATTCGCAGGTTATATTATGGCCATTGCAATATTGATCGTAGCCAGCCGCTATCTGTGGCGCATATATATTATGGGTACTGCCCGTAAACTTGAATTTCACTTAAGGGATATGCTCTTTATTCACCTGCAAAAGTTATCGGCAAACTTCTACAACGAACACAAAACCGGCGACTTAATGGCACATGCCACCAATGATGTCAACGCTGTTCGGATGGCGCTGGGGCCGGGAATAATTATGCTGACCGATGCAATCTTTCTTACCATTGCCACAGTGATTATTATGTCTCAGACGATCGACACAAGACTTACTGCCCTGGCCCTTCTGCCCCTGCCCTTCATGGCGATGCTGGTCATGTTTGCCGGCCGGATTATTCATGTCCGTTTCAAGGCTGTTCAGGCGGCATTTTCAAACATGACCGACCGGGTCCAGGAAAACCTTTCCGGCATCCGGGTTATCAAAACTTTTGTCCAGGAAGATTCCGAAGCGAAACGGTTTGATGAAGTAGCCCGCAATCTTATCTTCAGAAATATGGATCTGGTCAGAGTATGGGGCCTTTTCATGCCGCTGGTTCAGTTTATCTCAGGTCTCAGCTACCTGATCGTTTTAGCTTACGGCGGCACCCTGGTCATTGAGGGCACAATTACTCTGGGCGCTTTCGTTGCTTTCAATACATATCTGGCTATGCTGATCTGGCCGATGATGGCTCTGGGCTGGGTTATAAATGTTTTACAGCGGGGAGCCTCTTCCATGGAACGCCTGAAAGTTTTACTTGAAACTGAACCTGAGATTGTAGACAGACCGGATGTAAAAGAGGTGAACCGGCTTAACGGCGATCTGGAAATACGCAACCTTCACTTCAGTTATCCCGACGGCACTGAAGTGCTGAAAGATATAAATATCATACTTCACCGGGGCAATACACTGGCCATAATCGGGCGAACCGGCAGCGGCAAGAGCACCCTTGCCAACCTGCTTCTGCGGCTTTACGACCCTCCTGACGGTCGGATATTTATAGACAATACCGATATAAACCAAATTCCCCTGGAGGTACTGCGCCGGGATATAGGCTATGTTCCTCAGGATCTCTTTTTGTTCTCTACCACGCTGCACGAAAATATTGCTTTTGCTGATGAGAGCTACAGCCGTGAGCAGGTGGAGGAAGCGGCCAGACTAGCCCAAATCTACGATAATATTATTGAGTTCCCTCAGAAATTTGACACCATCTCCGGTGAACGGGGCGTTACGCTCTCCGGTGGCCAGAAACAGCGAATGACCATCGCCAGGGCTTTAATCAAGAACCCGGCCCTGCTGATTTTAGACGACTGCCTCTCAGCTGTTGATACAGAAACAGAAGAAAAGATCTTGAAAGAGCTGCACCGCTTCATGTCCGGGCGATCGACTATTATTATTTCACACAGGGTTTCCACTGTGCAGGATGCTGATGAAATTGTGATTCTGGATCAAGGTCGGATTATCGAAAAAGGCACCCATGAAGAACTACTTAAAGCAGACGGCTTTTACAGGCAGCTTCACCACAAGCAGCAGCTGGAAAGATTAATTGCGGAGGACCGCGGATGAGCGAACCCTATAACTACCACGAAGAAGAAGCTCTGGGCATAAGCTATGATGGACGGCTGATGAAGCGACTGCTTTCCTACGCCAGGCCATACTGGCTGATTATTTTTGCCTGCATTATACTGTTGTTCATTGTGACTGCGGCAGAGTTGGCCAGACCGTATTTAGTCAAGATTGCCATTGATGACTATATCACTCCCGGGCCGCTGGTAGTGTGGGAGGCCGGCAATGAACCGCAGGAAGGTATTGAATACAGGGGACGGATTTACATTCCCCAACATCGTTTAACAAAAGAATACCCCGACCGACCTATGGCTCAGATGCTAACTTATGAAGGCCGTTATTATCTTGTCGATGACTACTTGGGAGGCACTGAATATTCTGTGCGCAGAGACGGGGTGGATCTGATCCTCGATACCGAGGCAGGCTTCTTAACAGTCAGCCCGCTTGAAGACGTGGAATACCGGGCCTTCCGCCAACCCGATCAAACCGCGCTGGTGCGGTTGGCCCTGCTCTACCTGGGTGTAATTGCACTCAGTTTCAGTCTCAATTATTTACAAATATACCTGCTGCACCGCGCAGGACAGCAGATCATCTTCAATATCAGGCACCAGGTATTTTCCCACCTGCAGCGCCTCTCACTGCGCTTCTTCGACACCAACCCGGTGGGCCGGCTGGTAACCAGGGTTACGAATGATACCGAAACCCTGGACCAGATGTTTACCGGCGTGGTAGTCTACCTGTTCAAGGATTTATTTATGCTGCTGGGCATTGTTATTGTCATGCTGCAGCTAAACGTTCGCCTGGCCCTGGTCAGCTTCTCTCTTATACCGGTAGTAATCATTGCCACTATAGTATTCCGCTTAAAAGCCCGGGAAGCTTACCGCGAAGTGCGGGTGCGGCTCGCCCGGATTAACTCCGCCCTGGCAGAAAACATCACCGGTGTGCGTACCGTTCAGATTTTCCACCGCATGGGAAAAAAACACCAGGAGTTTAATGATATCAACCACGCCCACTATCGGGCCAGCTTCAGGGAATTAAAAATCTTTGCCGTGTTTCGCCCATTTATTGACCTGATTTACTTTCTGGCCCTGGCCCTGCTGATCTGGTATGGGGGGGGTAGCGTGGTCCAGGGTCTGATTCCCTTTGGAGTGCTCTACGCTTTTATCCAGTATTTAGAAATGTTTTTCCGCCCCATTAATGATATGGCTGAGAAATATAACATCATGCAGTCGGCGATGGCTTCATCGGAAAGAATTTTTCAACTTTTGGATACAACGGTAGATACCCAATCACCACAACAACCTGTACCGGTAAAGGTCAAGGGTAGAATTGAATTTTGCAATGTTTGGTTCGCCTACAACCCAGGTGAGTGGGTACTCAGGGATGTCAGCTTCACCATTGAAAAAGGGCAGACCGTGGCTTTTGTAGGAGCAACCGGTGCCGGAAAAACATCAATTATAAATCTGATCAGCCGTCTTTACGACATTCAAAAAGGACAAATTCTGATTGATGGTGTGGATATAAAAGAGATCGATCTTGATCAGCTGCGCAAAAATGTAGCTGTCGTCCTCCAGGACGTTTTTATGTTCAGCGGCACGATTGCCGACAATATTCGCCTGAACAGTGATATTGACGATCAACAGATCCGGCATATTGCCGAGGCGGTTGATGCTCACCGCTTTATCAGCAGACTGCCCCGGGATTATGAAAGTGAAGTTAAGGAGCGGGGCGCAACCATGTCCGCCGGTCAGAGGCAACTGCTTGCCTTTGCCCGGGCCCTGGCCTTTAAACCTAAAATTTTGATCTTAGACGAAGCAACCGCCAATATCGATACAGAAACTGAGCAGGTTATTCAGAAGGCTATGAAGACAATTTCCCGGGGACGAACCACTCTGGTTGTTGCTCACCGCCTTTCCACCATTCAGTCCGCCGATAAAATTATTGTGATGCACAAGGGAAAATTACGGGAGGAGGGCAACCACCAGCAACTACTGGCCAGGGGCGGATACTACTACAATTTATATCAGCTCCAGTACAAGGAGCAGGAGGCAAGCCAGTAGTACGAAGCAGCGAGACTGGATGCCTGCTTGCATATCTTTGTTTAACAGCTATCGATTTTACCTCTGCCATCTGTTAAGCTGACCTACATGTTAAAATGGTCAGTTCCACTTACTTGGCCTTAAGCTGCTAATCTTGATCACCTTGAAGTTCCACGAAACTGCCATGCACCCAACCTTCAATTCCTTCAGGAGTAACCACCTCCAACCAGGCACCTTCTGAGCCGGTTACTTCCAGGACGGTTCCCGAACGAAGGACATCTACGATCAGGTAGGTAATTTCCGGCCCTCTTCTTAAGTTCAGGTTGTCGGGGCCGGTGCTTACCACAACTTGATCCCCGGGTTTTGGAACTGCTGGTTGATCAACCAGTACCGCATGATCTTCAATAATGGCTGCTGCCCGGTTTAGGTTTTCGGGATAAGCCAGCTTCTCAATAAGAACACCGCTTTCTCTGTTCTCAACAGCTACTGTTACCTCCGGGGTTAAATCTGCGGCATTAAGATACTGGAAGTATAAGGCCAGCATAAACAGTTCCGAGGCGGTAACCAGGGCTTTGTTACTTCGCTCCGGGTTCACAACCAGGTAAAAATCTTTATAGGCGCTGTCAGAGCTGATACTGACAACCTCGGGATGCTCTCCCTGATCATTTATAGCAGCAATTTTATCTGTTAGGTTATTTTCCGTTTCCACAAGCAGACTGTTTTTAACTTCAGTAGTCATAGTAAAGACTAAGAAGTCTCCCTCAATGGGTGTAACTTCAATAACACCATGCTCCCCGACAGCCCTTGCGGATACTTCTTCAAGATCCTGTCCGGCGAAAAGTGCTTCCGGCAAAATAATCTGTATAGTTTTCACCTCGGAAGAAAATAAGCCATCCAACCAGCCGGGCAGCCTAATCAAATTGCGGCTGCTAAGAAACCCGACTGCACCTGCTCCCACAATCAATATTATCGCAAGAACAAGAGGAAAGATCCATTTGTTTCCCTTAACTTCCAGCTCGTCTTTCTTAAGTCTTCTTGGTTGATAGAGATTTTCGTTATCAACTTTCTCTTCAAATTTTTCACGGTACTTTTCAATATCATCCATATATATCACCTGACCTTCGATATTGTATCGAAATGTACATGATAGAACAATTATTTTCAGTCACATTAATTTATTCGTGATGATTTTATAAAGCCCTTGATCTTTTCTGTTATTTTATTAAGAACAGGCCAGAAAACAATGCCGGGGATAGAAGCGGTCGGAAACACAGGATGACGAACTGCTTGCGCGAATATACTTTAGAATATAAAATCATGTCATGCAAATCTAATCACGAAAGAATAGCACTCACATCTGGAGAGAAGGCATAATATGATTTATATAACCATAACTGTTTACCTTTTTTTTGCAGTTTTGTTGACGGTTTATATCGCAACTTACACTTATACCAAAGGAAAATCTACTTTAACAAAAATATTTACAGCCATGAGTTTTTGTTTAAGTGTTTATCTATTTGGATATCTCATGGAACTTAATAGTACCAGCCTTGAACAGATGCACTTTTGGAATCAGATTCAATATTTAACCCTACCCTTTTTCCCCTCTTTCTGGCTTGCCGTATCCCTTCTTTATACTAATAATAGCCGGGCTGTTATGCGCCCTGTGATCATTGGAGCGATTTTTTTTATACCTATTATCACATTTTTTGTTAGATTAACCAACGATTATCATCACCTGTACTATAGCTCAATGACATTAAATAACGCTTACGGCCTCTCTATAATGCAATTGGAAAAAGGAATTTGGTATTTATTGCATAGTGCCTATTTGGCGCTGATTTATTTCTTTACTGCCATAGTTTATCTCAAATATTCCAGAAAAGCCGCTAATCCAACCATAAGCCAATATAAATCAATCATTATTGGTATTACACTACCATTTGTTGGCCTCATTCTGATTGTAGTAGATGCCGGCAGGATAGGAATTGATTATGCTGCATTGCTAATGCCCATTGCCCTTCTTTTCCTCGCACTGGCTGTCTTTAAATTTGATTTTTTAAAACTAAAAACCCTGGCCAGGGAAACTGTTTTTGAAAATAGCGCTGATGCCATGATTCTCCTTAATACAGATAACATATTGATAGATTATAATCCCGCTGCCGCTGAGATCTTTTGGGAGCTTAAGGTGAATGTGAAAGGTGAATCAATTAACAATATCCTTAAAAACCACCCTGATTTTTTGCAAGCATATAAAACCGGTAAGATAAAAGATCTGCAACTCGACACAGGAAAATACTATGAAATGAAAGTCATAAAAGCTGGGAACGATTCATTAAATACATTTGGATATTTGATTTCGCTAACAGATATAACTGCCAGAAATATCGCCCGGGAAAAACTAATTCAGCTTGCCACAACAGACGAGCTAACAGGGCTAAGTAATCGCAGACATTTTATAAATCTTGCTACACAAGAATTTGACCGGGCGAAAAGATATGGAGAAACATTTTCCATCCTTATGATTGATATTGACTATTTTAAATCTATTAATGATACTATTGGGCATTCAGGAGGAGACGCAATATTAAGGGAGTTTGGCCTTATAATGAATTCATTCTTCCGAAGCACAGATTTTGCAGGTCGTTTAGGGGGTGAAGAGTTTGCAATCATATTGCCCAAACTAAACATTGATAGCGCTCATCGTGTGGCAGAGAAATTCCGAAAAGAAATTGCCAAAGCAATATTAGTATATGAAAATAACGAATTAAGTTTTACTGTCAGTCTGGGTATAGCAGCTTATAGTGACGGGCTTGAAAACTTTGAACAGCTCGTCAAGTTAGCCGATCAAAGCCTCTATGAAGCGAAGCGTCGTGGGAGAAACTGTACTGTAGCTTCTGACCCTAAACAACCCTTTAATCTCTGATGTATCTATACCTAATCTTTCAGGGAGTGCAGCTAAATCCCAACATGATTCAACTCAAGGAGTAAAGCATGGAAGGACGCTAATTTTCTGTTATTGCTGTTGTCAACATGTGTTGCTATTGGTTTATTTTGGTTCATTTCAGCTCGCTTTTGTTCAATACATAGGTAAAAACTTGAATCAATTGCGGATCAAATTGACTTCCTGAACACCTTTTCAATTCTTTGAGTGCCTTGCTTTCTGATTTAGCCTTGCTATAAGACCTGTTGTTGGTCATAGCATCAAAAGCATCAACGATACTTAGAATACGGCATTCTACCGGGATATCTTCTCCCTTCAGCCCCAGTGGGTAACCCTGGCCATCCCAGTTTTCATGGTGTTTTAGTATCAGCTCTGCCACAGGAGAAAGATCTGGTGACGCAGAAGCGATACGGTACCCTTTTTCGGGATGCATCCGCATAATTTCCCATTCTTCAAACGTCAGCTCTCCCGGTTTAAATAATATGTAATCGGGTATCCCAACCTTACCTAAATCATGAACCTGGGCTAGCAAAGCCAAATCAGAAAGCTGAGAAGAGGATAATCCCACTTCTACTCCCATTCTGTAACATAATTCCTGGACCCGGTCGGCATGTCCCTCGGAGATAAAATCCCTTTCGGATAAAGTCGCCATGAGCGCCTGAACAGTTTGATTACGCCTACTGCTACGGTGGTATAATTTATCCCTGTACATGAAATCGTCTGCCTTTTTAACCAAGTCATAAAGATTTCCTTGTTCGGGACTATCTGCAGTTGCTACACCAAGCGATAGGCTCAGTGGCAGGTCAGTAACATTGCTGTTGAAATCACTTAGCTTTATTCTTATCCTGCTGCATATTGCCTCTCCGGCATATGTATCTGTTTTCGGCATGATTACTGCAAACTCATCACCGCCGATCCGGGCTAATACATCGCCATCTCGCAAAGAATCTTTTAATATTTTGGCGCATTTGATAAGCATCTGATCACCCCTGGCATGGCCAAGAGTATCATTAATAATTTTCAGACCATCTAGATCAGCGGATATCACTGTAACCGGATAATCCCTGCTTCTGCATATTCGATCAAGCTCTTCTTCAAAGAAGTTCCTGTTATAAAGGCCGGTTAGCTGGTCGTGAAGGCTCATAAATTTTAGTTTGTGTTCATAAAGCTTGCGTTCGGTTATATCCTGAATCATGCCCACTGAGCGAACTATTATTCCATTTTTATTTTTAATGTGTTCACACTTTTCCAGAACATAATGAATTTCACCTGTTTCCTGACGAATCAATCGGTGTTCAAACTCGTAGCGCTCTCTTTCTTCTTTTAGTGACTCTTTAAAAGCCTGGTCTACAGCAGCTCTGTCTTCTGGGTGGACAGCTTCAAGGAACGAGTTATAATCTGGCTGAAAATGCTGCTCCGAAAGGCCAAAAATCTTATATGCCTCTGGAGACCAAGTTAGATCCCCGGTGGAATGGTCCAAATCCCAACTGCCCACCTTGGCAATTTCCTGGGTTTTTTTCAGCCTTTTCTCATTTTCCTGTAATTTAAGTTCAGTGTTCATCCTTTCTTCCTGAACATTGATAATGTAAACAATAGCAAGGGTTGTCAGCGGATAAATAACAAGTATAGGGAATGCTAACTGTGTTAATATTGTTTGCAAACTTAAACCTGGTATATAAATAAATGAGTAAAGCATGATCAGTTGAACTGCCAGGCTGAAAGCTATAATGCTTAATGGGGTCAAAGAAACTTTATTCCACCGGTTCAGGTAGTAAAAAAGAACACCTAAGGCAGATGATTGGAAAACATTGAAAACGCCAACAACCATTCCGCCTCCGCCAAGGTAAATCCTGTAACCGGCGCTGATCACTGCAGCTGTTAGAGCGGTAAATGGCCCACCTAACAAACCTGCAATACTGTGTATAATTGAACGACCATCAAATATTACACCAGGTTCTAAAATAAAAGGCATTCTCATGCCCAATATTGCGACGATACTGAAAAGAATGCCGGAATAGATTGCATAAATAATGCTGCCTTTTGCCCAGCGATGAATGATCATTGTGTAAATAACAATTGCCGTTACAAGCAGTGTCACATTCTGAATGAAAACAGTAAACATAAATCCATTGCTCCTCACTAGCAACACCAGCCTAAAGGGTGTAAAGATATCATCTAAATAGCAAGCAACCAAATTAATCTTGATTTTGCTTATAATAACATTTAAACCATGCCACATCAAATATTTATCAGAATTTTAATACTACAACTCGGAATAACTCAGGATGCCGTTACACCATCTGGCAGATACAACACAAAAGAACCGTCCCTCTGTGTTATAAAAGCCATTGCTGTATGTGATCATTGAGAGATTTTATGTTATTCTGAAGTTAGCTATCCTGTTGAAGGCAGATCAATATACGGGGGGGATAATATGGCAGACGAGATTTACCGCAGGTTACAGCAGCAGCTTGACAGTTATTCGGTCGGCTTTCCGGCAACCGAATCGGGCGTGGAAATTAAAATTTTAGAATACCTTTTCAGCAAAGAAGATGCCGAACTTTTTAGAGAGACCGGTTGGAGTAACCTTCTGTGTTATTCTTTTATGTCAAAAAGACAGTAATCATCTCCATCGAGCACGTTTTTTAGGTGACGGCAACGGGTACCGTTGTATGTTTCGAACTTAACTTCATCTACTTTACAGTAAATGCGACCCAGTTTTTCAGAGCCATGTTCTTTCCAGTAATCAGCCAACGGACAACTTATTATCCGTCCCCTTTCAACCCCGTCTTCACAGACAATTTTGTCGCTCTCCCAGCCCCATTTGGGCAGGTCTGCACCGGTATTGAAATTTCCAGCAGTCACCGTCAGGCCAAGAGCTTCAACCTTTTCCCTGGTCGAAGTGCCAACCTCAACCCCGTAGCGCCTGATAATTTCTGCTAAGAGCTCCTGACCCTGCTCCTCGCCATAGCGTTCGACCAATACTTCTCCCGTGTAGTGGTAAAGCATAGCCAACCTTTTAATGATCAGCTTAACCTGCTCTTCTGCCAGTTTCTGCGGTACCATTTCAATATCATTGTCCTGTTCGGTCATAAATTACTCCTCCTCTGCCGTGCCATATTGTTTTCGTAATGGTGGCTAGCCTGTACATTTGCTTATTTCATCAGTTATTTCTACACTGCGGCCAACTTACCTTCTATGCCAAATGAATCAAAAAAAAATAAGGGTTTATAGAACATACCGGGATTACAATATTTGGGGACATACTCCCTGCAGAAGGATGTCCCCATTTTTCAATAGTCTTAAACAGATTTAGCTGTACACGACAGCTTTTAACTAAAGTTTTCAGCCACCGCCACCGAAACCTATATTTTTTACAACACCATCTTCCACCAGCACCGGTACTTTGTCTGCCTGATATTCTTCACGGGCTTTTTTACGCGCATCCAAATCAGTGCTTACATTATACAGCTTGTATTCAAGACCTTTACGATCCAGGACGGAAAGCTGTTTTTCACAATAGGGGCAACCATCTTTTACGTAAATCTCGAGCATCACATCACCTCCGCTTCAAATGTAAATGAATCACAAATAAAGTTATTCAAAAATTGTCTGGCCTTCAACCTCTGTTTGCAAAGCTTTTAAAGCTTTCTCCACAAGTGCTCGTCTTAACAGCTTCTCCTCATCACACGGCAATTCAGGGTTGCCAAGCGGGTGGGGAATTGCTACAGCGGGGACGATCCTGTTCGCTCCGACTGTCAGGGAGATAGGAACGACTGTGCACATATGGACCACCGGTAAACCGGCTTTTTCAATTTCTTTAACCATCGCTGCACCGCAGCGAGTACAAGTTCCTCACGTTGAGGTGAGAATGACGGCATCTACACCTGCCGCCTTAAGATCGGCAGCAATAGCGGCACCGTATTTGGCGGCATTTGCAACTGAAGTACCGTTACCGACAGTGGCATAGTGGTAAGGGTGAAGTTCACCGATAACACCCTCTTTAACCAGATCCCGAACCACATCTAAAGGCAGAACACGATCGGGATCCTGGTTGGCATAGACCGGGTCGTAACCGCCGTGAGCGGTTTCGTGTGTTTCAGAAGTTAAATCGCTTAAACCTTCCAAACTATACTTGCCATATTTTGAAGCGCTGGAAGATTCGATCCGATCGGGATTACCTTTTGGAACAATACCACCCGATGTAACCAGGGCAATCTTCGCTTTACTTAAATTCTCCAGAGGTGGATTGGGAGTAACACGATCAAAATCAGGCATTGGCAGTTCAGTAGTAAACGGTTCGCCTTTAAGTTTAGCTAATAGCATATTCACAGCGCGTTTTGCTCCATTTTCCTCAGCAAACGAGTTAAAGCGAATGCCTCTCGGCAGATAACCCTCCTCTTCGGGGGAACCGACTTTTTCTTGCCTAATCAGTTTCATCAGCAGCTTTACCATTACCCCTACTGCATCTTTCATTCCCCTGGCTGAATCTTCTGTGGCAATGATATAAATATCTTTCCGGTACAGTTCTGCACCCGGGTTCTCCACATACATACCCGTGATTACAGGCATTCCCAGTTCCCGGGCTGCCGCCTGGCCAACTATTCCGCAGGCTACTCCGTAGCGGCCGGCATTAAAAGCCGGACCGGCCACCAATGCATCAGCGTTCTGCTCACTGATCAGGGCCAAGATTTCCCTGCTTGCCTGTTCAAGGTTATCAGCCACATAATTATCACCACATATAATTGTAGCCACTACCTCTGCCGAATTTCCCAAGGCCTGCTGAAGAGCAAGGCCGGGTCCCACCGGGCCGGGCTGCACCCTGGGCGTGGTTCCGGCCATTTCTTCACCACCAATTTGACCAAAAAACTGGTTCAGGTAATGGACTATCCGCAGTTTTCCATTTGACGTCATAATAAACCTCCTCTCCAAGCTGGTCTGCTCAACTTTAAAAGCCTTCTCCCCTGAGTTTGCTGAAACCGAGTTCATTGGTCGAACCGGTAATAGCCTGAATTTCAACTTTTATGCTGCCGTCAGCATGCAGGGCACCGGAAAAACCTCCGGCAATTATCTCGGCTGTTTTCAGATTACCGATAACTTTCTTGCAAGCCGGAAGCTCTATTACTTCGTTGGCATTACCCACACTGATCACAGCGTCAGCCAGGGTTGTGGCATCAGCCAGCGACTGCGAAGCCCCATCGCGCCCGGCATACTCATCGGTGATCAAAACCGTCTTGATCCCCATTTCCTCAAGCTTTTGACAATTCATAATCAGATCGGTATCAGGGTTACCGAATCCTTCTTCCGAGACTATTGCGCCTTCAGCGCCAATCATTTTAACCAACTTGGCAGCATAATCTGATGACCGAATCTTATCAGCCAGGGTTACATTTTCATTACTGATCACCACGCCATGAAAGCACAGCTCTTTACCGTGCTGAAGCAGCAGTTCCCTGATCACCGGATTATTTTGATGATGATATGTGGTATTTTTATCGCAGGCTGACACGCAGTTACCGCTGACAATAGCGCCATCCATAACCTCTGTCGGGCTGATCAGGCTGGGCAGAATCTTTTTGGCATCGACCCCATAAACATAAGTATCGTGCAGGAGCCCCTGGGTTTGCAACATATATAGATAGGCCACTTTCGGCAGGGTCGGATATTGGACCGCATTCTCCGCGAAGTTTCCCAGTTCAAATATTTCCACCTGATCTGGAGTCAGGTCAACTGCTGCAGAGCCAAGATAGGCGGCCGCTTTTAAACCAACCATTCTTACTGCATGTTCATGTTTGTGCTGAGGTAACCCCTCCAACGGGGTAATTGATACAACCAGGTTAAGGGTTTTCGAAAAGGGAGTATAATCGGCGCCGGGTCCGCTCATATCAATGATCCCTTCCTGAAAACCAACAATGTCACCCGTAGTGACCACTGCCATACCGGAGAGAACATGGGTGCGACCACTGCCGACCGTTTCAACCTTACTGATGAAGCCGGGGAATACCCCTCCCGGACCTTCAACTTTACAGCGTGGCTCAATAACATCTTTGACCGGTATAATCCGGACATCTTCTCCGGGTTTGGCCAAGTCAAGATCAACCCCGACCAGGTTGGGATCATCGGCCAGTAAAACTTTTAATTCAGCATCGTTGATCACTAAAACCCCCTGCTGAATCTCAGTTTTTTCGCCGAAGCGGATATCGGTTATATTAATTCTTCCCAATTCCAAGCGCAAGTCAATTCCTCCTCTCGTCTGAACAAACTTGTTTGCCCAGTTTTAATAATATTTATGACGGGCTGTATCCTGGAACAAGCGCTTAAAGAGCTTCCAGTGCCGCTTCCAGGTGAGATAGATCTACTACTGCATAATCGCTTAATGTTTCTTCACTACAGCTTTCCGGTTCAGGCAATGCGGTTTTTCTAGAAACCTCGATACTGTTCTCAATATACTGCAGGGAAAGGAGATCCAAACCGTTTTTGGAACAGCTTAGAGCGATAGTTTTATAGGGAATTCTTCCCGGTTTAAGGCTGCCGCTTAAAGGGTGGGTAAGCAGGCTATGGCCCATGTGGACATAGTTTCTCACCCTGATCAACAACTCAATCAGGGAACCGTCAAAACTATCCAGGGTAAGATTCGGGTACTTACCCCCAACCAGTGGATTATTTGTTACCAGGAAGAAACCCACCTTGCAATCAACCTTTCTGATCCTGTAGTAATCGTGAGGCCTCTTACTGATTAACCTTCACGAATTTTCTTGACAACCCGCGTAATCGACTCCTTGTCGAGCACCATTTCCATCATACCTACCTGCTGCTGATATACCTCGGGATCGATATGCTCTTTAACCTCGTCTTCTAAGATATGATAAACCGGGAGTCCCAACGAGACTCCTGCCAGTGGACCGGCGTAAGTGGGATCGCCATTTTTAACAGTCTCAGCATACATCTCGGCGCTCTTATCATCAGGAGAGCCAAGCACAACCATTACAGCGCTGATGCTGTCTTGCTCCTCGACTGTTTTTTTGATTATCCCCTGATCTTCCAGATCCATGGCCCCAGCAGCCGTTCAGACAAAGCACTGGGTGAGCTGAAGGACCGGTTCGCCGCCGGCAGTCTTAATGCATTCAGCGATAGCCGAACCGGGCACACCGTCTCTCTCTCCGATGCAAAGTACTTTCTTACCCTTAAACATAATCTCACTCCCTTAAGATTTATTAAACATAGTAAAACCAAATAGCAAACTCAACCTATTACTTTAGCCTTGCTGTTCTTCTCAATAATAAAAGAGATGCCATCAGACATATTGGTCATCTTGGCTAAAAACAGACTGCCTTTGCCGACAAACATAGTCCGGCTGATTTCTCCTTCCATAATACTTTTACAGGCCTGACCCAGGTAAGGTAGCGCCGATGGTATGTGTCCCTGGGTCGGTGAATAACCGGGCATGCCATGTATTTTTTCAAATTGATCAAGTTCTTCCCTGGGCAGCTGACCCTGCATAACCGCCAAACCGCCGATCATCCGGTAGTTATTCTTTGGGACATTACCACTGCCGGCAGGCTCTGTTATTTCAGGATTATGCAATTCCGTGGAATATTTATCGATATCGGGAATAGTAAGGCCTATTTTGTCCAGCGGTTTCTTGACCAGAGATTCATAAATGGCCTGCTGCGAGGATCCGGCTCCTACATCATGCTTGCCGATCACATCAAGCCTGATTTGCGGATTAATCCCGTCATCGGGACCAATCACAACGACGAAGGCAGCCAGAATATCTTCAAGAATTGGCATTGAATTTGATAGGTGCCCACGCATTTTCATACCCAGCTTGGCCAGGCATCCACCTCCGATTACCACAACATTTTCAAAAATACCGGACTGTACCAGGCTTCCCGCCAACACCATTGTATGAACCGGTCCACAACAAAAGGCTTTAATGTCAGAACCTGAGCTGTTAATGCAGCCTGACATTTCTGCCATAGCTTTAGCCAGGTTGCCTGCTCCGCGTTGATAGCGGTCACCGACACCCTCTTCTCCGGAATTCATGGCATAATCAATAGATGCCGGGTCAATCTGTAATAAGTGGAAGGCATTGCGCATAGCCAAGACACCCGTTGCTTTACAGGACAGATTTTCAAGCAGGATATGCGCTTTTAGATTTTCATCTTCATCATGACCATCCTGGATACAACCGATCAAACTGCCGCGGTCATAGAGAGGCAGGGCTCCGGCAGAAATTTTCTCCTCAAGTAAACCTATCTCAACACCGGAACCTAGCCTTTTATTATCGTCAGCGGTAAAAAGCCTGTGTTTCTCTAAACTTGATCTTACCTGTTCGGTAAAAGATGCAGTTAAGAAAACCAGATCAAACTCATCTACAATTTTCAGGTAGCCGTAAAATTCATCCTGGGGCATTATTTCTCCCCAGGGGCCGAAACGCGAAGCATCTTCATGCAGGTTTTCGAACCAGGGTTGTTCGATCTGCCAGAGATCTTCAGGTTTCATGTTGCCGATATAAACCTGGTGAGGAGGATAGTTTTTCGCTTCCACGTAACTGCGCAGGTTTTCGTTGATCCGTTTCTGCAATAATGGATCGGTGAGAAATTCCCGGGTTGGCTTGGACCCGTACCTTACCAGGTCAGGTGTATGCGTCAGCATATAAGATACTCCCTTGATGACCGGAAAACTCATATGGCAATCATCCTTTCTATACATTTTTCAACACATTATTAAACAATAAAAAAACAAAAGACAGGGAAAGCCGACCGGCTTTTTTCCCTGTCCCTGATACCTGAGAGATTGCTCCCTTAGCAATTAAATTAAGAGGCTTTCCCCGTCGGTGCCCCGCTTAAACGGGCGCTCTCCAGAGGCGCGTCCCCCGGTGGTCCTGAAACCTGAGAGTTTCTCCCGCATCCGCCAAGCGCGGGATTTCTCCTTCGGCGTCCATTTAACCAGAACTCTCCCACAGGGTTCATTCGCTGTTATATAAATTATTAATAACATTCTTCAACATTATTAAATATCCTGCTTAATAAATATTTTATTTCAAGATTACCCTGATCATATTCCCGGAAAACATATCAGGCCAATAGATGATTTAAAACCATGATTATTCTCGCCTCCTTTGCAAGTGTTCATTGCCCGACAATTTCGTTATCTACTTTTAATAGATTCTTTTAAAGTGCCCTTCAAGTTTTTTCCCTAACATTTAAATTGTCAGCCATACCACCTCAAGATTAACAATTGCCTGTCAACAAATAGTCAACAAATTAACTGTATCCCTCAATAACCGAAATAATTTAATTAGCTTTGTCCACTTGTTGAAATTCTAGGATGTTAGGGCGTGAAATTTTTGCCCAAAATAAGACTTATTGATTCAGGAACTACACCTGGAATGATAGCGGGTTGAGTAAAATACAAAAAAACCGGAATTCTATCTCCGGCATTTTGATACTTATACTGATTTGAACAAAAAAATAAGCGGGAGTAGCACTCCCGCTAGGGTATGAATTAATTATTACTTGAGAATTATTGAATAGAACATGCCCATTATTTCATCATCATCAAGGTGATTTTCTCCGGCTAGGGTAATTTCAATCTGCTGGCCATCTTTAACTGCGCCAAACTTGGTTTGCTCCAAACCTGAGAAAATATAAGTGGTCGCATGAAAAGTAAGGCCAAACAGCTCGATCTCTTCTACTTCAGTTCCATCATAGCTGGATGCAAAATTTTCAATCGATTTCTGGCCAGCATCATCTGCCAACCCGGAGCCGCGCACCCAAACTTCAACAGCCTTGCTGATCCCCTGGTAGGCCTGTAGCCCGCCGCTGATATCCATCACATCCCACCCGTCTGCGATGATCATCGAAACAGTGTCCGTTTCGTAGCGCTCACCCTCTATTGTTGGAATATCCGGCGTGGCCTCTTCACCAGCATCACCAGCAGTAGGTGAGTCGCTCTCAGAACCGCAACCCGCAATCAACATAACAGTCATAAATGTAACGACTAGTGCTAATGCATACCACTTCAAATTTTGCTTGTTCTTCATCATTTTCTCTCCTCTTATACAAGAATGTTGTTTATGTGCGATGGATTCCGCTTAATGTAGCTGAATTCCAAATACCCCTGTTAAAACACCTGACTGAGATTTAAAGCAATTTCCGTGAAATAGATCATCTCTTCCGCCTTTTCCATCCCTCGTTCTGTTCTAACCTTTATACCCTGCGGATCGCCTAATAACACCAGCTCATTCCCCTTACCTGAATATTTATTGCGCCAGACTGTTAAATGCTGAGCAACTTTGGCGGCGAGATCCGCTGCTTCAGAAGTCTCTGAATAAACAGCACAATGACCACTTACCTGATCTGGGAGCAGGTTAGCTGCCAATCGGGGTGTGTCAACTGGGAATTTGAGCTTTTTAAAAATTTCGGCCAGCACAAAGTCAGGTAAAGTGATGCCCTCATGGGCCATGATCAGAAAAGAATACCCGCAAACTTTATCAGCTTCAAATTCTGTGGAAGGCAGCAGCTCAACCTTTAAATCGCCGCCTTTATCAATCTTTTTCAGGTGTCGACAGGTTACTTTCCAGTTCACTCCCTGTTCAGTCTTTCCGGCAAGGCGGTAACTGATATTGCGTTCATCGTCGGGAGTACTGACCACTACAGGTGAAAGATCATTTTCATATTGCCATCCTTTTTCCTCTGCGGCTGTTTTTCGTTTTTGATCGGCATCTTTGCCTGATTTGATCATGAAGTAGGCCATAGCTCCAAGCCCGCCGAGAATCACAAGGACAGGCAGATATTCAAGCACTATACTCAGTCCCCCTCTTTTGGGTCAAGCAGCGTGTAAAGATTATAAGATCAATATAAACATCTGTGCCGATGAATAGCATTTATCTTCTAATTTTCAAGCGCTTTTAAAATGGAATCTATCGACAGCATGCCGTAATCAATTATAAATTCATTGTCATCATCAGTGATTAAGGTGATTCTTTTATTAAGCATGCTTCTTTTGGGAATAATACTTTTAATCTTTTCGCGGGAGACAACTAAAAACTGTTCCCCGTCAATGGTTTTTAATAAAGCCTTATCGAGAATGGCATTAATAGATGTGTCAAACTTGCTCAGGTAGATTACTCTTTTATCGGTTACTGTTAAATCTCCAAGATAGCGACCGATATCGGGGATAACAAAATTAGTAGTCCAGGTACCCAGTTCCTTTTCATCACTGTCCAGGGGAAAAGTGCATTTAGCCATTCACTAACCTCCCTTCCTCATAATCAGCGGCCTATCGGCCTATATTGATCATATGCAGAAGAGGGGGAAGCGGCTATGAAAATATTGCTCTATTATTGTTGGTTATTGCTCAATATTCGCTTAATAGCAGGTTTTTTTGCGGTAATTGATTGGGCTGATCCCGGTAAGTTTTTTAAAGACTTTGCTGAAGTGGCTGTGTTCGGAGAATCCACAGAGAAAACAGATCTCTGTGATTGAGTAATTGCTGAAGGTCAACATTTCTTTTGCCTTATCAATTTTCAGGTGCACAAGATATTCGTGTGGTGTCTTTCCTGTCTCTTTTTTAAATAACCGGATAAAGTAATAGGGGCTGAGGTTCGCTATTTTAAAAAGTTCACTGTTTGACAGTTGTTGGTTATAGTTATCGTTAAGGTATTCAATAGCTTTCAGGATATTCTCTCTCACCCCGATTTCTTTCCGGTTCATTCTGGTCATTACATTACTCTGTGTATTGCGTAGCAGTTCAATAACCAGCTGCATGCTAATGCTTTCCAAGATGAATCGATGACCGGTCTGTTGGGCACGAGCCTCTTCAACAAACTGGTCGACCAACAGCTGTAGATTTTGACTGAAGGGTTTGGCTTCAGCTTTAAAATGGATTTTTTTGATCCCGGTTAATGAATGAGCAGTCTGCTGAATGTAATCCTTCTGAATGTAAAGGCACAGTGAGTTATAGATTGTAAATTCCCCAATGACCCCGTGAGGCTGGCCAGGATTGGTTGGGACTATCATCCCTGGCCGGGGAACAATAATTGCCTGATCCGCTTTCAAGTTTATCAGGTGAGGTGAATAGGAGAAGGGGATAAAAAATTCGTAGCCTTCATGGGCATGTTCATAGGATACCACGTCAATTGGCTTGTGAGTAATCAGGATGTCCACATTACTACTGTTATATATTTCAAAATCGGGAGATACAAGCTCCTCCGGTTCGTAAATCTGATCTAATTCATTTATTACAGCCAAACTTTTTTCCATACAATAGAATCCTCTTAGCCCCAATTTGATCCAACTAATCATATTATAGCTTTTAATTCAGAAAAATGACAGTGATCTACATATTTTTTATATTTACTTACTCATTGGATATTTATTTGCATTAGTAAGATTGTTGCTTTTATTAAAATCGAGTGATCTTGATTAGCAACATAGTGGTATAGTATTATTATCCCAGCAGAAAAGCAGTTTTATATCTAATTACCCAGCGCAGCTATTCAGCATGAAGGAGATATATTGGCAGTGGGAGGACTTGATATGATTAAAAAGGATTTACTTGCTCCGCTCATATTTTTATTTATTCTTATCTTATCTCTGACATGTTGTCTGGAAGAGTCAGGCGAGGAAGAGGGCATTTTACCTGAACCGGAAGGGTCGGAAAATGTGGAAGAGCCCTCCTTTGCTGATATTGATGAGCCGATACCAAATGGTGTTTTAGTCACTGCTTATGATGAGGTTTTTGGCTGGTCGGCAGCTTTTAAGTGGGTTGGACCTGCCACATATGTAGGGCTTGATTTTTCATATTTTCTTGAAGAGTCCATTCTCTGGGTTACGGAGATAGGAGGAGACTCAAGAATTATTGATCTGCGAGTCTCTTCATTTTATGCCCGGCTTCAGTGACAGGATATGAATAAGTGTTTCAATTTACTCCCAAAATATTAGCAAAATTTTTATAAGATACAGCCACATTGCAGGTATTTTGCCATCTATTAACGAATTGATAGAAACAAAGGACTATTGATAGCCTTTTGTCGGTTTGTATTTATACAGCCTTAGGAATGATCTTAGGGGGAGGCAGAACAAATGCGCTGGAGAAGCCGTTTGCTTTTGTGCAAGATTATCTTCATCTTATTAAGCCTCTTGGTCTCAGGATGTACCGTTACCGACATTGTAGGTTCAAATGAAACGCAGCCTTTAGAGGAAGAAATTGACGGTCCCGGTGGATTGACCCCCTTTGGCCCGGAGCAAGAACCGTTGTTCGATTTCTATAATCTTCCTACAAACTGGCCTCGGATGGTCCCTATAATGAACGAGTTTCAGGTAACGCATTACGACTGGTTGGAAGAAGAAATGTATGCTGCCGGTTATAGCAATGTGAGCATGTCAAGAGCCAGTAACTACTACACCAATGCCCAAAAAATACATGTCAGCTCTAATATTTGGGAACAGGACCCAACAAACCCTTCTGTTACGGCAGGTTCGAGACAG
Organism: Bacillota bacterium; assembly: GCA_019428945.1. Taxonomy (GTDB): domain Bacteria; phylum Bacillota; class Dethiobacteria; order DTU022; family DTU022; genus JAABTH01. The sequence continues at coordinate 41,390 of JAHYJM010000006.1, forward strand.
GTCTTTCACTATATTGGTGAGGGAAATACTTTGTCGGTTGTTTTGCTCGAAAGTGGCGAGGACAGCCTTTATTTTGAGCTTTACTTTAAACCAACATCTCAAGAGTGAAGTTTCATAGTACCATAAGTAAATTAGAGGAGGCGTATGGGTGTCTATTTACAAAAAGAACGGAATCGTTGGTTTAATGCTGGTAGCCTTGCTCATCATGGCACTACTGGCAGGCTGCGGTGGAGGTGCAGACGAAAATAATGTAGATTCATCAAGTGAGGGTGGAGCTTCAGGTAACTCCGCCAGCTTTTCCGGCGAATGGACGGGGATGCAGCTTCTCTCTGAGATCAGCGGGCCAGATGCTGAGCAGTATATGGAGATGGAAGGCTTAACGCTTGATTCCCGCCTGCTTCTCACTCTTCACGATAACAGTACGGGAACAGCAGATCTTTATTTTGCCGATGAGCTTGCCGGTTCAGCATTGACTGCAACTGCGGCACATGACCGACTAACACTCAGTGGCGCTCTGTGGGGTGACCCCTTCGAGTGGAGCGGTACTTTTGAATATGATGAGGATGCAGACGAATGGACGTTAACCGGTGGAGGCGATATCACGGGCACGACAGAGGATGTGGTCTTTCATATCGTCTTAAGCCTGAATCAATCGGCTGCGGATGCGCCCGGAGGACAACAGGCTGAGGAGACCGAAACGGGTAGTCAGACCGCAAGTGTCGATGCTCCCCTCGAGCAAATGTTAATCGGTTCGTGGATGCGTGAGCCTTCGAATGTACTGGTTGAAAGAACCATCAGGGTATTTAACGCCGACGGCACAGTCTTGGGCATTGTGGCAAAACCAGGCTCAGGTGATACGGAAGCTACCTGGAATACCGGTTCCTGGGAAAAAGACGCGCCCATAAATGGCACCTGGATAGTAGATGGAGACATGCTCATCGTGGAATTTGAAAATGATCTAATCTCCTTTGAAACAGAAGTACGGGTGGTCGATGCGAACACCATTGTCATCAAAGAGGTTCATACCCTTTATGATTATTACAGGTTGCCCTAAAGAACCGTATTAAAAATGCCCCACCGGACAGACATCACAATCGACCTCCTGATTTATAGGAAGCAGAAGTAGTGCCTTTTAGTGATTCCCAATAGCAATACATCCTTGGTATCAGACATTTCCAGCATACCAAGATACACATTATTATAAATGGCATAATGTGATACCAGAAAAACAACAAAAAAGTGTAAGCGAATTTATAAACTCTGCTGAACGGTTAATGATATTCTGTTTAACGCTTAAATTTAAGGGCTCTCACTGTGCATAGAGCTCATGTTCACTTTAGGGGCACGAACAGATGCGCTATTAATAAAGGTGCTCATTAATATTAGTGCAGTCGAAATAGGATAAAGGTATTTTCCATAAAAAAAAGAAATTAGAACATGGTTTTCTTAAAACATTCTATACTTCCTTCAATCTTTGAGAAAAAATAAGATGTTGATTAGAATAATAATGGCTGCACACTCTGAATTATTAAATGGAGAAGATAAAGATGTGGACTGATTTAATGCCAATCGCAGGCTTAGTTATTGGTTTCCTCCTATTCTACAGGTATCCCATCCTTTCAGGTAATTACACCAAACTTGAACCTGAAAAGATTTCAATTATAATTCCGGTCAGAAACGAAGAAGAAAATCTGGCTTTACTCCTTGAAGATCTAAAAAATCAGAATGCACCTTTATTTGAAGTAATTTGCGTTGATGATAACTCTGAGGATGGAACAGCAAAAGTTGCTGAATCATTTGCTGAATTATTGAATGTAAAATTAATATCCGTTCATGATAAACCTGATGATTGGACTGGCAAATCATGGGCATGTCAGGTCGGAGCCAATAAAGCAAGGGGCAAATTACTTTTATTCCTTGACGCTGATGTTCGCCTGCAACCTGATGCTTTTGGCACGCTGATTAAAAATTATCAAATAGATAATTGTGCTCTTTCTGTTCAGCCATATCATGAAGCGAAAAATATTTATGAGCAGCTCTCTCTTTTCTTCAATTTAATCCTTATCGCTGCCAACGGAGTTGGCGTATTCTTTTCATTTAAGAATATCGGCCTTTTTGGTCCGGTGATCTTAATTGACAAGGAAAGTTACAATGCAATAGGAGGGCATTTTTCAGTAAGAGATAGTATAGTTGACGATCTTGCGCTGGGTGAAAATATGGTTATGAACAATTTAAAGTATAAGCTTTTCCTGGGGGGCGATGTGATCACTTTCAGGATGTATCGTTCAGGCATTAATCAGCTGATTCAGGGGTGGACAAAAAACTTCGCCACCGGTGCAGGAAAAACCCCTTTTTACCTTATGGCAATGGTGATCCTATGGATAGGGACATGCATCTATGCTGCATATAACCTGACTCTTTCATCAATTAATTTGAATCTACCGGAAATGGCAGTTTATCTTCTTCTATATCTAATCATTGTTTTCCAGATTGGGAGAGCGGCTGTTCAGGTAGGTAGTTTTACAAGAATGACAATCCTGCTTTACCCACTGCCATTAACTTTTTTTCTTTTTCTGTTTTTGCTTTCTCTTTATAAAAAAATGTTTCGCCACAATGCAACATGGAAAGGCAGAAAGGTCTATTTAAGGAGATAAAATATGCAATTGATTACATTTCAGCTACCGACAGCATGGACCATTGTTCTTTTTGCATTATTATGGTTTCTGCTTCACCTGACAGCATCAGCGGTCAGTCATAGGATTGATGAAAAATATCTTTCCGTTGAAAAAGCACTATTTAAAACTCGAACCTGGGAAAAAGAGGGACAATTATATGACAGATTATTAAGAGCAAAAAAATGGAAGAAATTTTTACCGGAAATATATCTCTTCAAGCAAGGGGTTCTTAAAGAGATCCTCTCTAAAAAAGAGCCGGGCACGAAAAAAAAGGAGCTTTTGGAACAATACTTGTTGGAGTCCTGCCGGGCAGAGTTATCGCACTGGTTGGCCATTACCCCTTTCTGGATCTTCGGGTTTTTTGCCCCACCCCCGGTTATACCCTACATGCTGCTATACGCCCTGGCGGCAAATATACCCTGTATTATTATTCAGCGTTATAACAGACCGAGAATAACCAAACTGCTTTTAAAATCAAGCAGTGAATCGGCAGGAAATTTAACCAGCGTTTTTTCAACGCTCAGGAAATTAGAGCCGGGGAATTAGAAAACTCCTCAACCAAATTTTTTCGATAAAAATTTTCGATAAATCTTGTTAAATCGTGGGATATTATTAAATATATCGCCCCATAAATCATAATAATCACGTTGCTCAATGATCAATCCCTGATCATTTAATGTCAGTCTGGTGCTCCCATATAGCGGTGTACTTGGATACTTGGTAAATGACATTGTCATAATCCATTCAATCATAATAATTTTATCTTGCTTTAAAACGTTTAGCAGCTCCATATTTAGGCTTTGGCAGCGCTTAGCCAGCCGCTGACACATGGCGTTGAAAGCTTCTTTTCCTTCAATGCGCTGGATGGTATCCTGAAAAACGATCTGTGAATCGTAATAAGGAAATAAGTGTGACCAGTCCGGCTCGCCTTGTGTGTTGTATGTCTTAGACCACAAGCTGTAAACTGAATCCACGGTAAGAGGCTCACGTACAAGTTTATCTTCATCATTGGGAATATTTTGTTGATGCACAGGTTAACTCCCTTCTCAAATTTTTTATGTTTTGCTCAAAGCTTCGGCAATCAGTTTACCGAACCATGACGCCACTGGTATTCCTGTGCAGGGGGCCTGCCAGCCAAAGGCCTTACTTACATTGCTTCGCTGCAATTCTGCCTGTCATAATAGCAGTAGGTCCACCAGCCGGGCTGAAGGCCCATTTTCCCGCTATATAAACATCCGGCAAGGCGGTTTTTACCGAACTGGCCATTTTAAACATGCTGGTAACCACAGGGATTTTCCCTTCAAAGGACCAGCCTACAATAGAACCTTCCGAACTGCCTACCCGTTCATAAATAGACCAGGGTGAAGTGGAAAAACTAAACAGCACCTTGTCCTTAAGATTGGGGTAAATACTCGACGAAACAGTGAAAATAAATAACTCCTCCACCTTCTTTTTAAATTCCTCATACCATCCTCTGGCACGAATTAGGCTGGTCAGCTTATAGTCAAACAGTGTACTGATAATAATGCCCGTTTTACCGGGAGGCGCTGCATCGGGATCACGGAGAACGGGTATCGATATTTCAAAAGTGTTATAGCGGCAGAACTTTTCCAGCCAGAGATAGAGTTCTTCCTTTTGAACGGTATCCCAGCGTTGCAATAGGGTTTGAAGCTCGGTGGTATGTACGGTACCCAACCCTCGGCGGTCTGGGGTATAAAATACATGGCCGCTGGCCTTTTCATGAAAATATTCAGGCGGTAAATCGGCCGCAATAAATACGGAAAACACCGATTCGGCGCCCTTATTGGCCATTACTGCCTGTTTTCGTGTTCTGAATTTGTCTTGAGCCTGTTTTGCCATGCCCTCATCGCTCGTCATCGTATAAAGGGCCTTGAGATCTGCGGCCCAGATCATTTTATTGTACCGATATTCTTTGCCGGCCGAATCTCTCAGCACCTTATTCTCTGCATCTATGCCTACAATTTCAGTTTTGTAACGTATGTCGCCTCCCCGCGCTTCGACAGCTTCAACCAATTCTTGTATGAAAGCGCCCACCCCGCCTTTGGGGTAAATGTAGTCGTTATAGAGGGAGAAATAACTTAAGGCAAAAAACACGGGAGTGTTTCTGAAAAAGTGCTGGCCAATAATATCCTTGAGGGACTGATTTGTAGCTAAGAGATCCAGATAATCTTCGAATGGAGTATCCATTTTATTAATACGGTAAATCGTTCTTAAATATTTTAGCATCCAGGCGACAACCGAAGGAGCCAGAATCATAATATTCTTTTTCTTTTTAGCAAATAAAGGATTGTCAACACCATAGAGAACCTTCATATCCTCAATTATTTCATGGATAGTCTGGATAATCCTGTCGACCTCATCTTTGCTTGCAGGATAGAGATCTTTCAAAATATCTGCATAATGGTAAAGGCTTTGTTCTGCATCAACTTTGAGTGTTCTGTCTTCAATCCCCAGGGTAATAGTGTTTCGCAGAATCTCAATATCAAGCGCAAACTCCTTGATAAGAGGTTTTACAAGGCCTGCGTTTACCAACGCCCGAGCTCCAACTTCAAAGCGGAAACCGTCCCGTTCAAAGGAGTTCATCAACCCTCCGCAGCTTTCGTTTTTTTCGAGCAGTAGAACATCCCTGTCCTTGTGAACAAGACTCAAAGTTGCAGTCAGCCCTGCGATACCACCGCCTACAACAATGATATCTTTATGAATCACAGTATTACTCCTTTTTCATGCAATAGTTCTCTGGTTTTTTCCCAGAGGGCTTCTGCTGCCTCCAAATCCCGGGCTGGAGGGGTTAGTTCTTCTTCTGTAGTTAGATGGAAAAAGAGCGCACTGGTATGTGTCAGCTCCGGGGAGGTTCCAAGATAGTATAGGATCTCAGCGGAAACTTCCGGAGAGGCTGAATATTTATCGATTATAATCTTTTTATACCACTGGTACAATCTTCCGTTATCTTTGCCGGACTCTGTCCGGACCATTCCGGGATGCATCGCATTAACAGTTACGTTATGGGGTGCCAGTTCTCTGGCGAGGATATGCATAGACAGAATCTGTGCCAGTTTTCCGGCTCCATAAACCTTGATACCGGCATAGCGCCGCCGTTTCCACTGGAGATCTTCGAGATCTAGACCCCACACGGCAAAACGGTATGCCTCTGAACTTACAAAAATAATTCTTCCTGTCCTGTCCTGCTCATATTTTGGCATAAGTGTCCTGGTAATAATAAGAGGACAAAGATAGTGTATTACAAAATTAACCTCCAGGCCTTCTGGAGTTTCTTTGCGAGACTGATAATATAATCCCGCATTGTGGATCAGTACATCTACCGGTTTATCAATGGCCAGAATATATTTTCCTACCCTTTGTATGTCTTCCAAAAGTGTTAAATCCGCAATAACATATTCTATCGGAGTGCCAAATTCTTCAGCTATTTCCCTGCGGACCCGCTCTGATTTTTCCGGGCTTCTATTAACCATGATGATCTGGGCACCCATAGCAGCATATTTACGGGCCGTATAATACCCGATACCTGTGGTAGCGCCGGTTATGACTACAAGTTTATCCCGGAAAGGTTCCGGGTTTCGTCTGGTAGGCCGTTTCATATTTTTAATCATTGCGAACACATTTGACCACTTGTATTGAGGCCGATATTTTCTCATTGCTGAATTCATTATGGATAATTCCTTTGCGTATTTTTTACAGCCATTACTGATGTTATTATACAGCTCATAAGACCTTTCCATTATTGAGAATGACTACTGTTTTCTATTGTAATATATATAATTGTATGGTTCAATATAAATTATGAAGTCCAAGTATGCTCTGGTTGGTTTTCTTGCCATTATGGCAGGAATGATTGGCTTTGCCGTCTTATTTCAGGAAACCTTTATTACTCTTCTGAAACACCCGGTCATGTACAGCCACGCCCGCTTTTTACACATTATAGCGGTAACCCTTTTCTTTGCCAATGCGGTGGTAGGTATCTTATGGGAACAGCGGAGCCTTGCCTCCGGCAGTAAAGAAGTAATCCTTCATACTTATAACACCGTAGCCTTTTTGGACTCCCATTTTTCATCTCCCCTTATCATACTTTCGGTGCTGGGGGGGCTTTCCCTAAGTTTTAATACTGGAGAACTGTGGCAAATTGGCTGGCTTTCGGTAAGTTTTCTTCTCTTTATATTGTCCGGCATCTTCTGGACAGCAAGTGATATTCCAACCCAGTACAAGATAAAACAGCTCATGTCCAGCCTGAAACCAGAAGATCAGACACTTCCGGATGAGTTGATCCGCCTCCTTAAAATGCGTCTGTGGATCAGCTTGGCTGGTGTTGTTCCCCTGTTAATTATCTTTATATTAATGGTATACAAACCTGAAATCACAGCGGTAGCAGAATGGTTACAGTAATTGAAATGCTATGCTAATTTCAGCATTGAAGCCCCGCCTGTAATGAAAAGGCGGGGTTTTGTACTGGTGCGCCGGCAAGATTTAAACTTGTGGTATCCTGATTCTTAGAAAGCAGAATTAGTGCCTTTGTATACTGTCTGTAAAACCATTGCTAATAGATACGACAAGGCAATGCCCGGCATCTTGCAGAAGTTTATTGACTTTTTTTGAGGAAGGATCTTATCTGTCTGATGAAAGTAGAAAAAACATCAAGATCAGCGGACGATATTTCATATACGCGCTCGTTTGAAATAGTTTGGTAGCCATGAACCACTCTGTTACGAAACCCGATCATCACTGAATACAATTCTTGTTCTTCATCAGCGAGAATGCCATTTTTGGTGAGGATAGCGATTGCTTCACGCCCGTCTGTCGGAGCTGCTTTTATATGCTTGGCGGATACGTGGTAAGCAATATCTATCATAGCTTCTATTGATGTTTGAAGGGAATACTTCAGTCCTCTGATAAACCATTGATTAGCGATAATTTCTTCTTTGCTTTTTTCATGCAACAAACTCTGAATGGCTAAAACCTGCCCCTGAATATATGCAATCTTTTCAAAAATGCGTTCTTCATCAAGTGTCATCTTTAAACCTCCGCAGCAATCAGTTCTAAAGCCTTGCGGTAGCGAGGATAGTTCTCTCTGTACTTGTTGCTGACCACCTCTATAAAATCAGTTAACTCCTCGGCATCACTAACAAAAAAAAGGCTGCCCTTTCTAATTACCCGATGTGTAAAAAAAGCATCACTTTCCCTTAAAATGCTAATATCGATCAGGTGATTGCCAGACTGGGGCGTTTCAGATAAGATTCGCTCAATTAACAAATCCTGTTCTTTCTCTGTCATATGAACCTTACTGTTTAATATGACGCCAATATCAATATCACTGTCAATTCTGCAAAGACCCAGGGATGATCCAAAAAAATAGGCTGCAACTATTTCCGGATGCTTTTCAAGCGCAGGTTTTATCAAACGCTCAGTTTCGTTTAAATCTATATAAATTAAGTTATTCACAGCAACATCCCTCGCTACAGTTAGTATTTCACATTCAACTCTTTGTCTGTAATTATACTATCAAGCGAAGAACTTGTTAACCCTAAGAAAGATCTATGCAACCGGGGTTACATCGCTAGCGTGAGTTTACTAAACCAACTACTAAAAACGCTGTAATTACCGGTAAAATAGCCATTTTTAGCGTATAAACTAAAATAAATTGAATGAAAACGCCTATTGACAGAGCTTTACGAGTAGTGTATAAACTAAATATGGCTACTATTCGCAAAAGCAAGGTCGGCAAGTATACATACTGGCAGATTGTCGAGTCTAAAAGAATCGACGGCAAACCCCGTCCGATCGTGCTGGCTCACCTGGGCACTGCTGAACAACTTCTGTATAAACTAAGCAAAGGCCCTTTGGAGCAGAAAATCCGTTCAGTATCGCACGGAGCAGTTGAGCTTCTCTACAAGGCCGCAACTAGTTTGGAGCTGCCATATATATTTGAGCAAATCTTTCCTGCTCAGAAACGAGACGGTTTAAAGGTTGGCCAAAGCCTGCTAGTGGCGGCATTACACCGGGCAATCAGCCCGGGCAGCAAAAGAGCGTTTGCCAGCTGGGCTTCTGGGACAAGCTTAACAGAATTTATTAACTGTAACCCGAAAGCTTTAGGCAGCCAACATTTCTGGGACCAGATGGAAGCTGTAAACGTCGAACAGCTGGCTGCAGCCGAAAAGCAGATCACCTTAAAGCTGATCGAACAAAATCTTTTTTCACCCCGGCTGCTTTTCTATGACCTGACTAATTTTTTCACCTATATTGCCTCAAAAAATGAGCGGGCTGACCTGGCCAAAAGAGGTCACAACAAACAAAAGCGTCATGATTTAAGACAGTTTGGCTTGGCCCAGGTGGTAACAAAAGATTTCCTGCTGCCGATTTTCTCGGAAATATATGAGGGAAACAGAACTGATAAAGAACTCTTCATTCCCTTTCTAACCCGGCTAAGAGAAAAACTGGCCGAGCTAAATGTTTCTTTAGAAGAGATCACCTTAGTATTTGACAAGGGTAGTAACAGCAAAGGTAACTTTAATGAGCTCGATCAGAAAAACATCCATTACGTGGCTTCACTTAGTTCCGCTTATCACCCGGAACTGCTGACAGTACCGCTGGAACACTACCGTGAGGTAGCTTTAGGCGACCAGTCTCTACCCTGTTACCGGACCTGCTGTGAGGTCTGGGGTAAAAAAAGAAATGTGCTGATTTATTTAAGCGAAAAGCTGCGTCAGGGTCAGATCCGCGGCTTGACCCAGTCTTTAGAAAAAAAGTATGCTCTTTTAAAAGAGTTAAAAAACAAACTGAATAACCCGCGGGCCCATAAAAAAAAGCAAGAAACGGTGCAAAACAAGTTAAATGAAATCCTTAAAGGTGAACGCGGCCCGGAATTGATCAAGGTAAGTATCATTGATCAAGGTAACGGACGTTTCGATATTGACTGGGAACTTGACCTCTTGGCCTGTCTTTATGTTACCGAAGAGATTTTCGGTAAAAAAATACTGGTCACCTCCCAGGATGACTGGAGTGATGCTGAAATAGTAAACGCCTATTTTGGCCAGAGCAATGTTGAACGTGTTTTTAAGCATTTGAAAAATCCTTATCATAATGCAGTGCAGCCCCAGTATCACTGGACAGATCAAAAGATTAAGGTTCACACCTTTATTTGTTTAACCGGCCTTTTATTATCCCAGTTATTGTGGAAAAAAGCTAAAGATTTGGGCTACACTTACAGCATCGAAAGCTTAATTGATATGCTCTCAGATATCCGTAAAGCAGATATCGTTACTCTTACCGGCTTAAAAGGCAAGCCAGCTAAAGTGTCGCAGCTCGAAGAGATGGAACCGGAATTAAATAAACTTTATCAAGAACTGCTCGGGTCGTTTTAGTTTATACAGCGCAGATCGCTCTAAAGGCCTGATATCATTGAGCAAAACGCTTATTTGGCTTTTTTAGTTAGTAAACTCACGCTAGGAAGATATTTATAAAAATTTTACAAACGGACTTAGCAAACCATTTTAAGCAGTAAGGAAAAGGTTTCGAAGTTTAAAAAACTCCGAAACCTTTTCCTTACTGGTGCGCCCGGCAGGATTTGAACCTGCGACCTCCTGATTCGTAGTCAGTTACTCTATCCAGGCTGAGCTACGGGCGCATGTGGCGGAGAGAGAGGGATTCGAACCCTCGAAGCAGGCTTTTACCCACTTAATCGCTTAGCAGGCGACCGCCTTCGACCTCTCGGCCATCTCTCCGTATATTTAGTGGCGGAGGGGGTGGGATTCGAACCCACGGCCCTTTCGGGTCACTAGTTTTCAAGACTAGCTCCTTAAACCGCTCGGACACCCCTCCCAAATGCGGATTGGTATTTTTCAGTAACTAGTTTAAGCACTTTATAGAATACACTATGAACTACATTTTTGTCAAAACCAAATTACCATAAAACCCTAATTTTTAGCCTTAAAAGTACGCCATTAATCAAGAACAATATAATACTACATGTTACTCAGATATTCAACTAATTTTCTTCAGGCATAGTTACTATTAAACCTAATGTAACTAAAAAACAATCTGTTTGTAATGCTCCTGTAACTTTGATGCTATATAGTAATAAATGAGTTGACCCCCTCTTTTTATATATATTGATTGGGCACAGTTGATACTGTGCCCTCTTTCTTATACACACCGTAAACATATCAGTGGACCTTGTATAATTGTAACTATTGATGTTACGTTTTTTCAGCTTATCTTTTTCATTAACCAAGCCATGTTCGTACCTAGTTCCTGCATTATTTGAATCCCTTCCTCGTCGGATTCTACATCTCCTATATCCCTGCCTATACCAAGGTTCCAGTAGATCGAGCCAGGGACTATCATTCCATTGATAAAAAAGAAATTGTTAATCGCCTGGAATACATTCATCGAACCTGCCCTGCGAGCTACGGTTACTGCTGCCCCTACTTTTCTTCTCAACAAGCCACCGTTTCCTTTAATAACATAACCTGCTCTATCAATTAAAGCCTTGGTTTCAGCAGTCATACCGGCAAAATATGTGGGTGAACCGATTATGATACCGTCAGCTTCTATCATTTTCTCAATACATTCATTAATAATGTCGTCATCAAAAACACAGCGTTTATTTAGATTTTCTCTACACTTGAGGCAGGCAGTACAGCCTCTTTTTATTTGACCTGCGATATTTATTACTTCACTTTCTATTCCTGCTTCTTCTATCTTGCTCAGTACCTGGTTTATCAGAATGTTTGTATTGCCATCCTTACGTGGGCTACCATTAAAAGCAACTACTTTCATTTGAACATCTCCTTCATAACTATTTAACTCTACCTTTGATACCATTTCATATTCTGAGCGCGTTCGGCCACCCAATAATTAAGATGGCAGGCCAGTAAAACGGTTTCTTCTTAAACGTTTATAAATCCTGACCATTATAATTGTTAATAAAATAAACACCATTATGGCTATGACTGGAACAAGTATGGAAAGAATAGAAAGAACAAAAGCAGCAACACTTTCAAATATAGACAGAAGCGGGTTTACAAACCCTCCGGTAGTAGCTGTGGAACCGGTATGTGCGGTATTGCTGATAACAGTTCCACCAAAAGCTGACCCACCTCCCAGTATTATAGCCAAAGCCCAGGTAAGCATTGGAGACAATTCTACCATTACCGATGCAGCGATTAACATTCCGGCAAGTATTTTGATCGGCGTGGCAGCAATACCTAGTAGATTATCGATGTAAGGGAAAAAGTAAGCCCCGGTTTCAAGCACAGCAGCAATAGTTAGTGCTGCAAATGCCGGATAAGTTCCTATCCAGGCAAAATTTGGAGACAATTCTACCCAGCCAGCCAGTGAACACCCGCTAAGGACTAATAGTGGAATGAAAAGACGGAAACCAGTTGTTGCGCTTAAACTGATACCAATTAATATGCTTAGTAAAATTTCCATAACCTCTCCTTGCCACCCCTTGCAGCATCGCAAATCCAACTATCGTTACTTACAAAGCTATTAATTCTTTACAGAAATTTATTATCCTTCAAATTATACTCTACCTGTATAGCAGGTTTTCACAATTTATTATCGAAAACAATTAATATTCAAAGGTTACAGATGGGAGTGATAAAGGTGAAGATTTTAGTCTGCACGGATGGATCGGAGTATAGTCAAAAAGCTTTAAAGCAAGCTTCGCTGATCGCCGAAGGTTGTAATATTGATGAAGTGGCTATCATTCATGTATATGAAAATAAGCAAACTGAATCTCCCTTGTTTATATCATCTGATAAACAGGCTGAATTAATCAGACTGGTAGCAGAAGAGCTTCAGGTAGAAAGAAAAAAGATACTTGAAGACGCTTTGACATTTTTTAAGGAGAAAAATATTAAACTACGAACAATTTTGAAAGAAGGCCACCCTTCTCATACAATTGTCAGTGTAGCTGCCGAGGAAGGATTTGGTATGATCTTTATCGGCAGCAGGGGGTTAAGCGGTTTGGAAAAAGTATTTCTTGGCAGTGTAAGTAACGCGGTCGCCCAGGAAGCAAAAAATTGCAGCGTTGTAATCGTTAAATAAACCATTGCTGTTAATCAAATATGCAGCCTCTCACACATTTAAGGGAACCAATCCTGGTTTCATTCTGTCACAGCTAGTAGAGTAATATGAAAGGGGTGGCAGCTTAAATGAGTGAAATAAAGAGGTTCGCTGCATTAAGTTTATTAATTACGTTTTTGCTGTTGTTAATTATCGGAGGCGGATGCAGTTTGAGAGGCTCAGAAAGCCTGGCGGCGCCGGTAGAGGAGCTTGATCAGAGACTTGTAGACGCCAATAACGGCTTTGGCTTTCACCTCTACAGTGAGCTGATTTTGGCAGAACCTGATGTAAACCTATTAATTTCACCTTCAAGTATTATTACCGCCCTGGCTATGACCTATAATGGAGCTGACGGGGAAACTCGCGAGGCCATGGCAAATGCCCTTAAACTGGGAGAAATGAGCATGGATGAGGTCAACAGAGCTTTTGCAAATCTGCTCACTATTCTGCAAAACCCCGACCCTGAAGTAGAACTGGCTGTGGCAAATTCACTCTGGGCGCGGGAAGGTGTCGACTTCTATGAAGAGTTTCTTGAATGTAACCGCGAATTTTATAATGCAGAAGTTGCAGAGCTTGATTTTGACAATGCCGGAGCGGCTGATGTCATTAACAGATGGGTAAAAGAACAGACCAGGGATAAAATTGACGGGATTGTCGAACCGCCGATTAATCCGGAAACAATTTTATTCCTGATTAATGCCATTTACTTTAACGGTGATTGGTCGGTACCCTTTGACCCTGACAATACGACAGATGTTGAATTCTCATCGTCAGATGGTAGTAAAAGCGAACATCCGCTGATGTTTAGAAACGACGATTTCCGTTATTATGAAAATGACCTGTTCCAGGCTGTAAGCCTGCCTTACGGTAAAAACGAGAGAGTCAGCATGTATGTATTACTTCCAGTTGAAGAGAAAGGACTTGAACAGCTGTATGCGGAGCTTAACAACGCCAACTGGAACAGCTGGGTCAATTCTTTCAGAACTATGGAGGGAGAGCTAGGCCTGCCGCGCTTTAGATTTGAATATGAAACTTCGCTTAATGATGCTTTGAAGGCACTCGGCATGGGTATCGCCTTTGATGAAAATGCGGCTGATTTCAGCGGAATGAGACCGACTCCGCCAAGTCTCTTCATCAGCGAGGTTAAACATAAAGCTTTTATTGATGTTAATGAAGAGGGCACAGAGGCAGCGGCAGTAACCTCGGTTGAAGTAAGCGAAACGGCAATGCCCGAGACTTTCTCTATGATTGTAGACAGACCATTTTTCTTCGCAGTTGCCGATGACATGACAGGAACCATTCTCTTCATGGGTTCTGTACTGAAGCTTTAATCAGCGGCGCCTGCACCGAATCATAAAAGCTAATCATAAATTGTAGGGGACAGACCCTAAACCGGGGCCTGTCCCCTTTTTGGGTCAATAAGTAAAGCTTACTCTGTCTCTGTCAGCCTAATATGCTCATAAGTGTGGTTGATGATAATTTTAAGCACAGTAAAAGTTGGCACTGCTAAAATAATGCCAAGCAAACCGCCAAGACGACCTGCAACAAGTACAATCAGGATAATTGCCAGGGGATTTAAAGACATTTTCCGACCCATAATCTGTGGTGATATGACCAGGCTTTCAAGCTGCTGCACTATTACTATGACCACAATCACCTGCAGCATCAGCAGTGGTGAATCGAGCAGACCGACAAAGGCGGCTGGAATTGCGCCGATAAATGGTCCTAGAAAGGGAACAACATTGGTAATCATGATAAATATTGAAAGGATAAGGGCAAACTCAAGGCCGATCACAAGAAAACCTATATAAGCCAAAACACCAACAAACAAGCAAACCACACTAAGTCCCTGGAAGTAGGAAGCAAGCATTTTATTCATCTCAGCCAGAGCCCTGTTGATTTTATCGGCATATTTTTCAGGAGCTATCTTAGTAATTGCGTCAGGAATCATATTTTTGCCTTTCTCTTTAAGCATGTAATAGAGCAGAAAAGGCACTATGACAATAGTCATGAATATGCCGGTTATAAAATCAAAAAGATTAGATATGCTGGTGACAATGCCTGTAACCGCAGTGTATGCCGTCGAAGTGAGACGATTTGTAAGGTTATTCAGATCGAGGGCATCAATATTGAGAAACCTGGCAACCAGGGGATTACCCTCAATACTTTCTAACAAACGCTTCAAATTTTCAACTTGATCCGGTAAGCTCACGATAAGCTTGGTAATTTCGGCTGACAATATAGGCCCTATGGCCAGCCCAAGCAAAGTCAGCAAGCCGATAATAATCAGGAAAACAATTATTATAGCCAGGGGTCGGGGCACTTTGCGGCTGCTTAACCAATCACTTAATGGATATGTGAAATAATAGAGAATACCGGCGATCAGGAAAGAGATAAAGAGAGCTTCAAAAGCTACAACTAAAGGCATGAAAATAAAGGTAATCTGGCTGCCGATATAAATAATCAGGAATACAAGGAGAATGCCGATTCCCGCTTTAAAGAGCTTTGAATCCCACATTACGGTTTTGCAATCCTTTCCTGACCGCTAAAATAGGGACGCAATACCTCAGGTATAATTACAGTTCCATCTTTTTGCTGATAATTTTCAAGGATTGCGGCTACTGTACGCCCAACGGCAAGTCCTGATCCATTTAAAGTATGGACAAACTGTGTTTTCTTGCCCATTGACGGGCGGTAGCGAATGCCAGCCCTGCGTGCCTGAAAATCGGTAAAATTGCTGCAGGATGAAATTTCACGATAGGTGTTGTAAGCAGGCAGCCATACTTCAAGATCATACTTTTTAGCCGCTGCAAAACCAAGATCACCCGTGCACATCAGCATTACCCTATAAGGCAATTCAAGCAGCTGAAGAACTTTTTCGGCGTCATGGGTAAGTTTTTCAAGCTCATCATATGAATTTTCGGGCTTAACAAATTTAACCAGTTCTACTTTGTTGAATTGATGCTGGCGGATTAAACCACGTGTATCGCGGCCATGAGCGCCAGCTTCAGCCCGGAAACATGCACTATAAGCAGCATAATAGATGGGCAGCTGCTCTTCCTCTAATATCTCATCTCGATGAAGGTTGGTAACCGGTACTTCAGCGGTTGGAATCAGGTAATAGTCTGTGCCTTCAACCCGAAAAGCATCTTCAGCAAACTTGGGCAGCTGGCCGGTACCGGTCATGCTGGCCGAATTTACCATGAAGGGTGGAAACACTTCCAGGTAACCGTGCTCAGCAGTGTGCAGATCGAGCATGAAGGAGATCAAAGCCCGTTCAAGCCTTGCTCCTGCCCCGAAGTAAAGGGCGAAGCGGCTGCCGGTAATTTTTCCGGCCCGGGGGAAATCAATTATTTCGAGGTTTGCGCCGATATCCCAGTGGGCAAGGGGTTCAAAGCCGAAATCAGGTATTTTGCCCCATTTGCGTACTTCCACGTTATCGTCTTCATCCCTGCCATGCGGTACAGCATCATCGGGGATATTAGGCAGGCCAAGCAGCAGCAGTTCCATGTCGCTGTCAACCTGACGCAGTTTATCATCAAGGTCTTTGATTCGATTCGAGACTTCACGCATTTCCTCTTTTTTCTGCTGCGAAGCAGCACTGTCAGCACCGGCTTTACCAATTTCTTTTGAGACACGGTTACGAATTTGTTTGAGTTCTTCAACCTCTTTTAGCCAGTCGCGTCGTTTCGAGTCAAGAGCAAGCAGGCCTTCGAGATCACCGGTTTCACCTTTTAGCTCCATAGCCCGGCGAACAATTTCAGGATTCTCGCGAACAAATTTTAAGTCTAACATAGTAAACCCCCCGGTAATAGGAGCCGGAATTCTATAGCTGAGGCGTGTATTAACCACCTCAACGCTCTACCCTCAGGGTGGAGCAAAACCGGACATCCAACATTTAGTCTAATTAATATTCTTAACTACGAATCCGACAACAGCTATACTGTGTATTGATAAACTATTCCACAACGCAGATAATTTGTTAATTTCTTCTTTTTAATTTTTGTTTCTTGCTAACTTATTTCATACTACATTTCTTCCGGAGCGACTATGCCAAGCAGGGCCAGCCCGTTGGCAATAACCTGTCTTGTTGCGCTGATCAAAAGCAATCGTCCCTGCTGCAGTTCCCCCTCACTGCTAAGCACCGGACAGTTATGGTAAAACCGGTTAAATTCGCGGGCAACATCGATCAGATAGCGAGCCAGGATTGAAGGGCGGTAATTATCCGCCGAAGCAATAATTTTGTCAGGCAGCATAGCCAGAGTTTTGATCAATACCGTTTCTTCTTCCTCAACAAGCAAGGTTGCAGCGCTGTCATTCCACAGCTTTTGTTCTGCGCCTGCTTTACGCATTATGCTGCAAATTCTGGCATGGGCATATTGGATATAAGCGGCGGTTTCTCCCGAAAAATCAAGCACTTTCTCCCAGTCAAATTCAATATTTTTAATACGGTCATTGCTTAGGTCTCCAAAACGGACCGCGCCTAATCCAACCGCTTTGGCAGCGCTTTCTTTATCATCAAGATCAGGATTTTTCTCTTCGATTATTTCCCGGGCCATATCTATTGAACGTCTGAGCACTTCTTCCAGTAGAATTATTTTGCCGGCACGTGTCGACATGCGCCCCTCTTTGAAACGAATCAGGCCAAAAGGAACATGAACACAGTTTTTAGCCCATTCGAACCCCATCAGTTCCAGCAGTTTAAAAAGCTGTTGGAAGTGAAGAACCTGCTCAGCCCCCACCACATAAAGAGAGAGGGCAAAATCAAATGTATCGTGTCGGTAAATGGCCGCAGCCAGGTCGCGGGTGATGTATAAAGTGGCGCCGTCTTTCTTGCGCAGCATAACCGGCGGTAAGCCGTGCTGTTCAAGATCTACGATCAGGGCTCCTTCGCTTTCTTTGGCTATCCCTTTATCTTTCACCAGCTCAATCACCTGGTCGAGCATTTCATTATAGTGGCTTTCTCCGTGATAATGCTCAAATTCGATGCCAAGCAAATCGTAGATCAGGGCATAGTTTTCAAGGCTTAGCTTACGAAAGCGGTTCCAGTATGAAACTGCTTCCTGATCACCTTCTTCGAGGCGCTTAAACCAGGAGCGGGCCTCATCATCAAGATTAGCATCTTTTTCAGCTTCCTGGTGGAATCTCACATACAGTTTATACAAATAGTCGACAGGGTCTGCTTCAAGTTTTTCTTCTTCACCCCAGAGTTCAAAGGCGACAATAAGTTTGCCGAACTGGGTTCCCCAGTCACCAAGATGGTTAATACCGATGCTGTTGTAACCGAGCGCTTTGAAAATCAGGTACAGCGAGTGCCCAATCACAGTTGATCTGATGTGCCCTACCCCAAAAGGTTTGGCTATATTGGGGGAGGAGTAATCTATGGGCACATTTCTGCCCAGCCCAAGGTTGGTATGACCATATTTGTCACCCTGATCCCATACCTGCTGCAATACCTCACGTCCATAAGCGGCAGGAGCAAGATAGAAGTTAAGATAAGGGCCTCTTGGCTCAGCTTTGCTCCAATACCGGCCTTTTTTATCGGATAACTTTTCAGCCAGATCGACAGCAATCAGTGGCGGCGCTTTTTTAAGCTTTTTTGCAAGTGTATAACATGGGAAAGCATAATCGCCGTATTCCGATTCAGGGGGCACTTCCAGAAGGTTTACTACCTCGGCGGGGTCAAGATCAACCAGAGGCGATAGAATATGACCGATTTCTTCTTTAAGCTTTTGCATCAATAATCTCCTTGCGCTTTTTCACTTATTCTAGCCTAAAGAAGAGCGCTTGACAAATAGAATTCGGTTTCCACAACGCTTACTCGGGGTTAATAAAAAAGGGCTGACGGTAAAAACGGTTAAGCGGAGGGTAACCTTCCGGCGGGGTCCAGTACTCACCTTCAACAATTATTTCAGCTCTCTGTCTGCGGCCATTTTCAAAGGCAGTGAGGAAAAGGGCATCAAGAATTAAAGCAGCCTGCAGTTTTTCAGTTTCACCCGCTACCTCAGGGAATAGCTCCATAAAGGAATCATTAAGGTTGATCTGAACCTGCTCTGAGGAAACTTTTATATCAATCAGAGCCAGGTCAGAAGGAACAAAATTCATCGAACGGGACGTACGAAGTACCTGTTCAAGCAAATTTTCAATCGGCACTTCACCAGGATCTTCTGCAGCACCTTCCCGGATATCAAGATAGTAACGGCTACCGCTTGCTACAGGTACATAGACAGGCTTTTGAATGTGCTGTGGTTCAAGGGGCAGCTCAATATCCAGGGAGCCAAAACTGTCCGCCGGCACCCTGTTAACTGTCAGATAGATCTCTTTGACATTTTTGAAATCGCTTACTGTTTTAATTAATGAATTCAGAGCTGCCTCACTTTGTATTGAACCATTGAAGTTTAATAGCTCCTGAGACAGATCGAGATAGAGCAAACCTTTGATATTGTCAAAATCAACCTCAATTGAAACATCTTTATCCGGTATTGTGCGGTAAAGCGAACTACCACGCGCCGGGCCGCGAATCAGTTCTTCGAGAGCAGCACGCAGGGGATTGTCATCCAGGCTGATCAATCGCGATACCGGAATCAAATTGGCATTATCGTCGGCAAAGTACAGAGTTATCCTGGTCTGATCTGTTTGCAGCCCGGTGATAACCGGGCTATATAATGGCACCTCAGGTATACCGTTGCCGTTTACACTGCTCAGAAGCGGCTGAAGATCTATTAAATCGATGTAGCCATCTTCCCCGCCAACAACGATTAGGTTAGGATGACCGGTTACTAAAAGATGTTCCACCCGCATAGCCACTTCCCAGGAGTTAATTTCATTCCCATCACGGTCGAGCAATATCATCTGGGTAAAGTCTTCCTTAAAGTGGCGCCACGAGCTGGTAATAATATTCTGGCCATCAGCGGTGAACGAGAAGAGTGAACCATCGGCAATGCGTTTCATCCAGAGCAAATCTTCAGCCAGATCAAAGTAATAAAGGTTTTCTCCTGCCCCTTCTCTGCTGCCGTATACCAGGATACGGTTATAGTTCTGGGGATTAAACATCACATTTTTCACTTCAAAAGGCAGCGCGGTACTCCAAAGCGCATAACCAAGCGAATCATATACAATTATACGATTTTCCTGCACAGCTGCCAACCTGCTGCCATGCCTTGAAACGGCAACCAGGCTTTGATTTTCATATGACCACATCTCTTCGCCTTCCAGGTTTATTGCTTTTATAACGGGCAGCTCTTCTTCTATTGAGGTAAAGTAAACATGGGCCTGCTCAAGGTATTCACTGGAAAGGTAAAGGTTCTGGATGGCACCTGTTTCAATTTGCCAGTTCAATCGGCCGGCCTGGCTGAAAAAGTCGATATGGTGATATTCCTGTCCGGGGTATGTGCGGGCGGCGGCAATCCAGGTAGCACTGGGAGACATGGCGAGAAGATCAACAGGATCGCCTTCGTCATTCCAGGATGTCTGCTGATCCGTGGAAGTAAAATAGATCCTGCCACCATCGGTACCTATTACTGCATAACCACCACAGGCAGATATTTTAGCCTGCTTCGGCGAAGTGGCAAAAACTTTTTCCCAGAGCAGTTTACGATCTCGATCAAGTAAGTTAACAGTATTATTGTCAGCGCTGTAAAGGATTAAGCTGAGGGCGTGATCCACACCAAAATCATATATGCCTGTAGCGGTAAACCAGAGGTCATAAAGAGCTTCTCCCTGGCCATCAGTTTGAGGATCAACTGTAATCCCGGTGCTTTCAGCAGTCGGGAACAATTGAAGGGAAAAAAGAATCAGCCCGGCCAACAAAAAGAGACCGGCCAGGGCTACTATATAATAATACGGTTGCATCCGTTTCATTTACTAACACCTCGGGACTTTAAATGCCAGAGTGATGATATTTTACCACAATGATTATGCAAGTATTTAAGATTCTGTTGCAGTGATGTTAAGATTTCCTAATAATTTATTCTTCAGCCAGGGGCAGAGCAAAATAGAACCTGCTGCCGCTGCCTTCTTCGCTTTCGACCCAAACCCGGCCATTATGCTTGGCAATAATTTCACTGACTATGGCAAGACCAAGACCGGTACCGCCACCTTCTCTTGACCTGGCTTTATCAACCCTGAAGAAGCGCTCAAAGATGTAAGTTAAATCTTCCTCGGGAATCCCACAGCCGCTGTCTTCAACTTTAACAACCGCCTCCGCATCTTCTCGTGTAAGCGAAACAGTAACCTTGCCGCCTGGATCTGTATAGTTCAGGGCATTATCGAGCAGATTGCTTAAAACCTGGCGCAGCTGAAGTGGCGCCGCTTTAATTATAAGCGCATGTCCTTCCAGATCACTGTTCAGATCCAACCCTGCCGCGGCAAAACGATACTGGTTATCCGTAATTAAATCATTTATAAAGTTATTTAGGTTGATTTCTTCAAGCTCAACCTGGTTTTTCTCAAGCCTGGAGAGTTCCAGCAGGTCATTAACCAGGGCGACCAGCCGCTCTAGTTCATTATCAAGATCATCGATAAATTCCCGCTGCTGATCTGGTTCCATCTCGTGTTCTTTAAGGGCCTTGGTTAGTAAACTCATGGTTGTCAGGGGAGTCCTAACTTCATGGGCTACATCGGCGGCAAATTTTTTCAGATTGGTGGTGTAATAATCTAATCGCTTAGCCATCAGGTTAAACTGTTCAGCAAGGCGGCCGATTTCATCTCCTGATCTGACCTCAAGATGCTGGTCAAGTTTTCCTTCAGCCATTCTGCGCGCCGCAAAAGTTAGTTCTTCAATCGGCCCGGTAAACCGGCGGGCTAGAGCTACAGAACCGCCTCCAACCACGCCCATAGCTAAAACTGTGGCGAAAAAAAGAAACCGCCGGATGTCATTGAGGGTGCGGTACACTTCTTCAAGTGAAGCAGAAAGAAATACCACACCGGTAATCTGGTTATTTTCTTCTTTAACCGGAACAGCCATATGCATTACAGTCTGTTCGATTCTTTCGCTGTAGCTGATGCTGCTGCTGACATTTCCACCAAGAGCTGCAGTAATATCATTATGCTCCAATACCTGGTTAAGTAAACCGCCGACCCTGATTGAGTCTCCGATCACAAGAGCCTGTTGGTCGGTAAATAGTACTCGTGCCTGTGACTGACGGCTCATATTTTCAGCAAGCACACTGAGACGAACCGAGTTAACCTGGCCGGTCAGCTGCCCGGCAACAAAATCCGCGGCTAAAAAACCGGACCGTTCAAGATTATCGGTAAAATTGTCGATATAGTAGCGCTCAAGAATACTGTAGAGAAAAAAACTGATTATAACCATGACCGCCAGGATAATCACCAGGAAAGATGTGGTTAGCCTGAAGCGGATGCTGTAAAACCTGGCCATTAAAGGTCCTCCCTGATTTTGTAGCCAGTACCCCAGACGGTTATGATTAAATCGGGATTACCGGGATCATTTTCAAGCTTTTCCCGTAAATGTCTGATATGAACATCCACCGTCCGTACATCTCCATAGTAATCATACCCCCAGACCTGCTCAAGCAGCTGCTCGCGAGAATAAACATTCCCGGCATTGGCCGCAAGAAAGCTGAGCAGGGCAAATTCTTTTGAGGTAAGACTGATTTCCTGATCACCTATCCGAACCCTATGCTGTAAAAGGTCAACCTGGAGCTTGCCTATCTGGATTAACTTGCGGTTTTCTTCATCCCTTACCGTACTGCGCCTCAGGATTGCCTTAATACGGGCGACCAATTCTCTCGAATTAAAAGGCTTGGTCAGGTAATCATCTGCGCCAAGTTCGAGCCCCAGCACTTTATCTATATCTTCTGCACGGGCTGTAAGCATAATAATCGGAACATCAAGTTTTTTACGAATTCGACGACACACTTCAAAACCGTCTACCTCTGGCAACATCAGGTCTAAAACGACAATATCAGGTTTTATCTCAAATACTTTTCTTAGCGCTTCTTCACCGTCATAGGCCTGTTCAACTCTGAAGCCTTCTTTTTCAAGGTTAAAGCTCAGTGCCTTTACCAGCGTCTTTTCATCGTCAACAACCAGGACAAGCTCGTTGCTCATTAAATTTCATCTCCCTGTAACCAGGTTTGGCATTTTCTTATTACGTATTGTAAAGCTTCATGATCTGTTTGAAATCTTCCCAGACATCTTTTTTCTTTGAAGGATCCCGCAATAGAGCTGCCGGGTGAAATGTGGCAATTACACGGCGTCCGTCAATATCATGCCATTTTCCGCGGGTTCGTGTAACTGCAGCATTTTTATCGATCAGCGTTTTGGTGGCCAAACCCCCGAGGCAAACCAATATCTCGGGTTTAATCAACTCTAACTGTTTCTTTAGATAGGGCAAACAACTATCGACCTCGGGCTGAAGTGGTAATCGGTTGCCCGGAGGACGACACTTAACAATATTCGTGATATAGATGGCTTTACGGTCAATTCCCGCAGCTTCAAGAATTCGATCCAGCAGCTGCCCTGCCCTGCCGACAAAGGGTATCCCTGCTTTGTCTTCATCTGCCCCCGGCCCCTCGCCTACCAACATCAGTCGGGCGCTGTAAATCCCATCGCCAAAGACTACACGGTTGCAGCCTTTTCGAAGGTCGCACCTGGTGCAACCCAGACAGGCAGCTTTAAGCTTCTCCAACTCAGTTAAAGGATCATAATGTCGTGACAAAGGGGGTTCATTTATATTCATAAATTCAATAATTGACTGTTGTTTTTCTGGAATGAGACTCACCCCTTAATATTTCCTGCCGCTTACGCGCTAAAGAAGCAGAAATTTTCGGACGGCAATATAAGAAAGTTCAACGAGTACGGTACTATATCCTGCCTGACTGATCAGTGCTGCATGAAGCAATTGATTATTCCGGCGGCGCGACCAAAAGCGAGCTGCGGCGCAGATGGCGTACTTCGGCCAGTTCAAGCAGACGGTTAACTAACTCGTTGTAACTTACTCCGCTGGCTTCCCACAATTTTGGATACATACTTATACTGGTAAAGCCTGGAAGCGTATTAATTTCATTTATCGTAACTGTACTGCCATCCCGGCTCAGGAAGAAGTCGACCCTGGCCAGCCCGCTTGCTTCAACAGCCTGAAAGGCCTTAACAGAATACGTTTTTATTAAACTTTCTACTGCCGGTTTCAATTCCACAGGGATTACGAGCTCCGAACGATCATCTATATATTTAGCCCGGTAATCATAAAATTCGTTACAGGGAATCACTTCACCGGGGCGTGAAGCTTCAGCGTCCGTATCGCCTAAGACACTACACTCAATTTCCCGGCCATCAATATAGGACTCAATTATCACCTTGTCATCATAAAGCAGGGATTCATCAATCGCGCGCCTCAATTCTTCAGAAGATCGTGCCTTTGAGATTCCCACACTGGAACCCAGGTTTGATGGTTTGACAAAACAGGGGTAGTTCAGTTCAGAGCCACACTTTTCGACCCAGTCACTTTCCCTGCCAACCCACTGCCAGCGATAAAAATAAATATAAGGCGCTACGGGCAGATCAAACTCCCGGAACAGTATTTTCATTACCACTTTATCCATCCCGGTGCTGGAAGCAAGCACTCCTGAACCGACATAAGGCAACCCGGCCATTTCAAATAATCCCTGGATTGTGCCATCTTCTCCATATGTGCCATGCAGCACAGGGAAAGCGAGGTCAAGCGGACGGTAATTCCATTCAAGGGGCGAATCACTGCTTTGAACGAGCAGACCCGGCTTTTTGGGATCGGTTAACATGGCTGCCGGGTAAGCATCACGGGGTGGTCTCTTCTCCCAGAGCGATAACCAGGCATCATCTCCGGTAATCCAGGCCCCTTCACGGGTTATGCCGACCGGCACAATTTTATATTTCTCCGGATCAATTGCCTTCATAATTGAAGCAGCTGAGCGCAGAGAAACTACATGTTCGCCCGACCTGCCTCCAAAAAATACTGCTACTATTTTTCGTTTCATATTGATCAACTCCAGAGCT
>JAHYJM010000057.1 GCA_019428945.1 Bacillota bacterium
TACCTAACACTAGTTTTTACGAGTTCTCTATATGGTAGCAATAATAGAGCTTGCAATCCATCTTGCTGCTCCTCAGATTGCTAATTTGCTGACCCGGGCCCCGAGCAAAGTCCGAGCCCGAAGCCCCGGTCGTCACCGAGTACGACAAACTATATTTTCAGGATAAAATGGGATGAGTTTATTGTATTGATCTGGAGATTAAAAAGATGATTGAGAAGAGCGAATTTATTAATTGTTGTTTAACGGATTTCAACCTCAAAGGATTTATTGAGATTTGGGAGCAATGGATCAGTATACCAAAAACTATGTTTCATAAAACCTCTGAAACTCGCCTTCTTTGTCTATAATGTCTTACTATCGATCTTTACTTTTTGGCCAGAACATAGATTATCAGACCGAGACCTAACAGTGCAAGTGTGACAGGTCAGGGTAAAGGTAACCCTAAGGGATTTAGTCTTGTATAAAGACCGCCGGAAAGGAACATATTAATCCCGCTAATACAATAACCAAAGCAACCAACATACTGATATAGGGCGTTCCACCCACTGGGGCAGTTAATACAGCAAGGGGGAGTATAAAACAAAGGCCTACCGCTAACCCCGCTCCCCAAGCCCATTTTTCCTTAGCTCGTAAGCCTGCAAAGATGATTATCCCCATTAAAATCCCAACTGTTAAGGCCGCAAATCCGATGATACGGATAAAAATAGTAATAAGCACCATTAAATTAGTATTGTATGCAGCTACCAGTTCAGGTGTTAAACCCGTAAACCGCTCATGATACTCCATAAAAGTTCCTTTTCCGATATACAAGAATCCATAGATAAAACTCACAAGAGTTCCCAGGCAAAGAAAAATAAACCCCACTTTGAAAAGGATGTTCTTATTCATCAGTTTTACCACCCTTAGATAGAGTTTTACTTATCTGTTTTTAATTTCTCTTCTTTAGGGAAAGTATACCCCTGTTCTGATTTAGATGTCAACCACTCACAGAATATAAATAATATTTAAATATTAATTACTGCTCTCCTGGGAACCCTGACGTTGGTGTTCTCTCCCATTTTGGTTGTCCGGTAGCTGAAGTATTTACCCCACTTGTTCTTTAGTTTGAGGTCCAGGTCCTGCCGCCTCATTCCTGCCGCCATACTTTCGCTTCTCTCCTGGCCAGGGCCAGGGCCAATACGGTCCATATCCAAAAGCTAATGGGCCACACCGACTACGCCTTTACCGCTAACAAATATACCCATACCGAGGTCGAAGAATTACTGCTGACAGTGGAATCTATTTAAGGCCCACTTGATACTGGAAACTCATGGCAATTTTGTTGCCTACCCGTAGCCTACCGGGCATTTGCTATCTATTTACATTTCCCCTTAAAGTGCTCAGATTCTCTTAATTTTGAGGGCTTTTCTGGCCTTCAGTTCTCTTCCAATCGACATACGCTATTTATACTTACTTGAGTATTATAATTCAAAGAACCCTGGTTGGCATATTTTCTCAGCGGTTACTGCAAAGGGAAAACTATTTTAGTTAACAATTCACTTTCCGGCACTTCAGAGGTGGATAATTGTTTAAAATAACCTACACTACATATATTCCTGTTGCACTTATACAGTTTAGTTTTTGATTAACCTTGTTTTTGGTCAGGTTTTAATAAATACAATAATATGTAATATAATAGACTCCCCAATAGAAAACCTAATGCCATATTAGTTAATACAGAAATAGCCACTGTTAATGCTAAAACACTTATTTCCCAGTTACGGGGCACATCTCTGGCAAACTTTACCATTTCAAACCCTACCATAAGCATCATCGCCCCTATAATAGCCAGTGGAAATAAAGCAAATATACCAGCTATAGAAGTAGCTAATAGAACCCCCATGATTATCTCTAATGTGCCTTCCAGTATATTTGCTCCTCCGGTACGAGCACCAAAGTAATATTGTCCAGCCAAACCACCTGCACCATGGCATAAGGGCATTCCCCCAAAGAATGGAAATGCCAGATTCATTAGCCCCATATTAAGGGATAACCGCTGTTCACTTACTTGTCGATCAGGAAAATATGTTTTAATCAGAGATGAAGTTGATATAACAGCATTTGTGGCGGTTAAAGGAATCTGGGCAAACCCGGCTAAAAGCATTGCCTCCCATATTTCTAAAGGTTTAAAAAAAGTTAAAGGAGGAATAGAAAACCCCATTGCTGCAACCTGTGTTAATTCGCCTCTTAAAAACATAATTCCAATACCTAAAAGCACCAGAACAACAGCAGCCGGAGCATAGCGATTTTCGCGAAGGATGATTATTATCAGTAGCGATATTGCTCCCAATATCCACCAGTTTGAAAGCATTTTTAATGCTTCAAGGGCAAGCATAATCCCCAATGAAACTTGGATACCCCGGATAACAGCTTTTGGAGTTATTTTAGCAATATAACTCATAAAACCTGTCAAAGCAAAAACAATCCATATCAACCCCATGCCAAACCCGGAAGCATATATCAAGGAAGGTGACCAACCCTGGGCAATAGCGACTACAGCAAGCACTTTCATCGGCTCAATCGGCATGGGTAAACGGTAAACTATACCAGTAACGATATTAGCTATTCCCATTGTTACAAGCAAGCCTGCTGGATTAAGACCACATACTGCTATATAACCAATAGCCAAAGGCAAAAGGGTGCCAAAATCACCCATAGCTCCGGATAGTTCTCTTAAACTGAAATCGAAAGATCCAATTTTCATGTTGTGCCCCCTAATGCTTAAAAGCTGCGTTTTTAATAAATCATACGCCCCTCAACAAAAGCTTTTGTCTGCAAGTTATCAGGCTTAGAAAATATTTTATCTGTATCACCCATCTCAATAATTGTGCCATCATTAAGAAAAACGACCTTATCAGCAATGCGGCGAGCCTGAAAGATATTGTGGGTAACCATAATTACTGTAATGTTTTTTTCATAGTTCATATTAATAATCATGTCTTCAATTATTTCAATATTAGCCGGATCGAGATTAGCTGTTGGTTGATCCAGTAAAAGCAATTAGGGATCTAAAGCAACAACCCGGGCAATAGCCACTCGTTGGGCTTCACCGCCTGATAAGGTATCAGCACGCCTATAAGGGAGTCCTTTGAGACCAACTTTTTCCAATAAAGCAATAAATACGCTTATCAATTTTACCACGGGTATAACCACGGGCTTTGAGGCCGTATGCAACATTATTATATACAGTGTCCTTAAATGTGAGTCAAGCATAAAATCCTTTGATATATGGCTTATTTAGTCATTTTGTAGCCTACCGGTAGCCTACCGGCTAATTTGCCATCTATTTACATTTCCCCTTAAAGTGCTCCGGTTCCCTTATTTTGAGGGCTTTTCCGGCCTTCAGCTTTTATATAGTAGACATACGCTTTTTAAACCTGTTTTGTGTAATATAATTCATGAAAATATTATCGCAACCTTTTACAAGTTCTCCACTTTGTAACTTCTTCCTTTTGTGCTCCAAGTAGGCCTTACCCCGGTTTGATGGACACAAAGAATGGCTGATATAATAAATCAGCGGAGGTGTTCATCTATGGCACGAAAAAGCTTTGATAAAGATTTTAAATTAGAAGCTGTTAACATGGTTACTATTCAGCAAAGGCCGGTTACAGCAGTAGCCGAAGAACTGGGTATTCATGAAAACACACTCTATAAGTGGATCAATCAAGTCAGCGAGAATAAAGAAGATGCGTGTCCCGGCAGTGGCAACCTCAGTTCTGAAGAAGCGGAGTTGCGTAAACTATAACGCAAGATCGCCGATTTAGAAGAGGAAAACGAAATCTTAAAAAAGGCCACGGCATACTTCGCCAAGCACCAGAAATAATCTATCGATTCATCTTCAAACACCGCAGCGGTTATTACAACTGGCTTAAACGACCGGAAAGCAAAAGAAATTAGTCGGATCTATTGGAGAGCCTCAGGGAGCCTCAGGTTTGCCCGGCCCTCACAGGCTAACCCCGTTGTAGGGACTAGAGAGTGCAGGGGCAAGGAGGCAAGGACCATTCCGGGATCGTAATCCTCCGGGTAACGGCAGTCGGCTTTCGATGGCTTGCTTTCGATCTTCTGCCTGGCCCTAACTTCGGCCACTTTTCCGACCAGGTAAGCCTTGGCCATTTTATCCCGTTTATTTAGGATTTTCACAGCCTCAATCGCTCTTTCAATGGCTCCATTTAAGTGTTCAAGGCCATCTGCTTTAACCCTGACGATCATCGGGCTTTCCATCTCTACCCCTCCTTGCGGCTTAAAGTCGACTACAATATGGTAAATAAAGCCAACTTGTCAACATCAGCCAAAAAATTAATCGACTATGCATGGCAGGAGATATAATTCTTCAATAGAAGTGTAGTTTAAAATATAGACGGCCTTAACTGCTCCTGCCGTTGCACTGGTGAAAAACAACATGACTATTTTAATTCCTATTCTGATTGCAATTTTCTTAGCGATAAATATGGGCGGTAGTGGAACATCCCCCTCTTTTTCAGCCGCCTATGGAGCAAATATAATTAAAAAGAGCTATATTCCTATTTTATTTGGTACCTTCGTATTACTTGGTGCTTTAATCGCCGGTGAAAAAGTTATAACAACTATAGGCGGCTCGGTTTTGCCTGCTGATGTGATGAGCTCTACTGTCGTTTCTATTGTATTACTATCATCTGCGCTTTCCATTTTTTTTGCCAATTTATTAAGAGTTCCCCAATCAACAAGCCAATCTACTGTATTTTCCCTTGTCGGTTGTGCAGTACCACTTGGAGTTTTAGAAAGCTCAAAGCTTTTTTATGAAATTTTACCAACCTGGTTAATCATGCCACTGATCAGCTTTTTAGTTACCTACGGATTAGGCTATAGTCTTATAAAAGTCAGAAAAAGTATTAATAACATAAATTTCGATAATATAAGCAATTATAAACTCTGGAAGTATATTACAATCGCCTGTTCCTGTTACGTTGCCTTTTCCATCGGCTCAAACAATGTGGCCAATAGTGTGGGACCGATAGTTTCCCTGGCCTTTAATGAGTTTGGCTCAAGCGGCAACAATAGTTTTGTTTTGTTATTTAGTATAATTTTGATTGCTCCTTTTTTCGGTATTGGCAGTGCATTTTTTGGTAAAAATGTAACCGCAACAGTAGGCCGTGAGATTACTCAAATCGGTGTTACGGAAGCAACTATAATTTCACTCATTACTGCAACACTGCTTTTAATCGCTTCTACAACTCGCGGCATTCCCACTTCTTTAGTTCAAATGAATACTTTTGCGGTGATTGCGGTGGGAATGTTAAAAGACGGACCTCGCAGTATCATATCCAAACTTTCAGTGGCCAAACTATTTTCGGTCTGGATAATTGCCCCAATTATTGCAATGGCCATATCTTATTTACTAACTCATTTATCACTTTATTTACTATTACTGCCTTGATCCTATGATTTTTCTACCCCCGAACCGGCCACCCCTTCTCAGCCGCATACTCTTTATAGGTCCGGTAGGGAATTGTTCCTTCCTCCCGGGCTCGTCTTACCTTTGGCTCGTATCCTTCGATCTGGCCTCTGACCGAGCACCTACAGTTAATGTCCTCGGAGGCTACCCCGAAACTGCCGGGGTATTCGGCCGTGTCTCGGGACTGACAAACAGGCCGGGACTGCCATCATCATCGAACATGGGCACTTCCTGGCCGTCAAGTTCCTGGTGGCTCTCCCTGGTCCTGTCATCTAAGGCGGAGTCCCAGACCTTAGTCATATTAAAGCCCTGCTCAAAAGCGTGTTCTAAGGATTCGATCTTGCCTAACTCCCGGGCCCGGTGGACCTCGGTCCTCACAATAGTCTCTGCTCTTTTCCGGCCAGGGTGGCCAGGCTCTAATTTGCAAAACAGTGGAATCTATTTAAGGCCCACTTGATACTGGAAACTCATGGCAATTTTGTTGCCTACCCGTTGCCTACCGCCTCGAATTTCAGCCTTCTTGAGCAAATTTACCAGTAAATTGGAAAACCCCGGAAGCCTTATGCCTCCGGGGTTTTTCCTTATTTTCTTGGTCGGAGCGAAAGGATTTGAACCTTCGACCTCTTGACCCCCAGTCAAGCGCGCTACCAAGCTGCGCCACGCCCCGATTTATAATAATAACTTAATATGTATTGACCTGCAGAATACTTTATAATATTAAATCAAGCGGACATAAAAGTCAACAGGCAGGCAAGAGCGGGATGAACAATCTCTATATTTTGAAATAGCTAAAGAGCTGGCCAAAATTGATTCCGGCGATTATTTTATTGGAATTCCGGTTATATAACTGCCTGTTTCCCTCTTCAAGGTGATATGATTTAATACCATGCGAAATTGAAAGAAATGTTTCTATGTAGGCTGCAAGTTGGTCGCAGCCTTTGATTATTTCACCGTCAAGCGGTGAGTAGGTATTTTTGTTAAACTGTTTGTTGATCTCTTCAGAACTTACTGGTTTTATTAATCCATCTTTGATAATTTTACTGTTAAATTCATCATCGATAAAATATTTCAACTCACTGTGCCAGGATGCCGGCAATAGCGGAAAGATTCTTTCTTCAAGCTGCCTGTGCTCAATATCTTTGATGATTTCTTCCAGGCCTGCCACAGACCTTTTTACCGGTGAAACAATGTCACGTGTTAATACTTCGGGCAGATCGTGGAAGAGCGCTGCAAAGTAGTTGTTGTAAATTCTTTTCGGACAGGCATTCAGCTCAACAGAACAGAGGTAGCTCATCATTGCTACTATCAGCATATGTCCCATTACTGATGTTTTTGGCACACGTGGTGACTGTGCCCAGCGCTGCTGAAAGCGAAGCTGTCCGACGAGATCAAGAAAATTACTTGTCTTTTTACCAAGCGCCAGCTTCTGTACTCCCGCCAGGTCGTAATGTTCCTCAATCTGATTGGCAATCATGTTTCGTGTTTCTTCCAGACCGTAAAGGCCTTCATTCAAGCGGTAAATTATCTTAAATTCCCAGTTGGTAGCCAGGTAATGCGCTGCTTTAAGAATCTTTTTCTCCAGTGACGGAGAACCTGTTGAGAGAAAATAGCCTTCCATCATTGAAAATAAATCTACCTTTAAATCACTCAATCTGGCTTTTAGCTTTTCAAGTACCCAGCGGTTTAACTGGTCACCCTTTTCGGCCATCAGTTTGTAAAAAACCGGCGGCTTGATGTCGGTAAGAACGATCCTGTGCAGAAATTCAAAAAAGCCTCCTTCGATCAAACTAGGCCAGTCAATTTCAGCACCATGGTCGGCTTCTTCAATTTTTGCCAGCACAAAAGCATAGACCATTTTATGCGCCTGTTTATCGAGTTCGGTAAAATGTTCGGGACGAATATGGTCGTTCCAGCGCTGAATGCTGGCGGCCTCATATAAAAGTTCAAGAAGTTCTTTTCTGATCATCCTGATCCCACCTTCAGGCCTTTTGGCCAAACTTCGATTCAGTTCCCTTTCTGAGGCGATCGATATTTTCACGGTGGCGATAGACAACAAGCAGTGCCGTGGCCACGCCAAATAAAACATACTGCCAGTCGTAACCAAGTATCAGGAATATTACCGGCACCAGGATAGAGCCGATTATTGATCCGAGAGAGACGTAGCGGGTAAAATAGACGATTCCTACCGCGCAAAGAGCCAGTATTAACAACGCCCAGCCTGATAATGCAGCTAAGACCCCGATGGCAGTAGCGGCAGCCTTACCTCCTTTAAATTTTAAGAATACAGGAAAACTGTGGCCGATCATGGCTAAAAAACCTGCCGCCAGGTAAACAGCCGAAAGATCGCTTACTGCTTTTGCCAGTATTACTGCAAAAAATCCTTTCAGCAGATCCAGTAAAAATACCGGTAATGCCGCCCGCCAGCCGGCAACCCGCAATACGTTAGTTGCTCCGATATTGCCACTGCCGTGATTTCTGATGTCTGTTTTTAAAAACAGTTTCGACATCAGGTAACCAAAGGGCAGTGAACCGAGCAGATAAGCTGCAATCAAGATAAGAACTACCATTTAAGAATCTCCCCTTCGTTCTCTCTTTTTCAATTTAAGGACAATCGGTGTGCCTTTAAATCCGAATGATTCACGCAGCCTGTTTTCGAGGTATCGACGGTATGAAAAATGGATCAGGTCAGGCTCATTGACAAAAAACACAAAAGTGGGTGGCTTAACTTCTGGCTGGGTAGCGTAAAATAATTTCACCCTTTTACCTTTAACACCAGGTGGCGGGTTTACAGCTAGCGCATCTTCTAAGAGTTCATTTAAAAGTGATGTGGAAATACGTTTATGCTGTTCCTGCCAGGTTTCAATGATCAGCGGAAAAAGTCTGTCCAGTCGCCATCCTGTCAGGGCTGAAACAAATACTACATGAGCATAGGGAACAAAACCGAGCATACGGTTAAGATTGTCAAGATATTCTTCCCTGGCCAGTTTCTGCCCCTTTACCAGGTCCCATTTATTCACAACAAGAATCAGTCCACGACCGGCCTGATCGACAAAACCGGCTAATCTCTGATCCTGTTCAGTTATACCGCTTTCACCGTCGAGCAAAAGCAGGGCCAGGTCAGCTCTTTGCACCGCCTTCAGTGTGCGCAGAACGCTGTAGTATTCTACAGCATCTGTAACTTTGCTTTTTCGTCTCATTCCGGCCGTATCTATCAATACATATGGCTGCTCGCCATATTGAAAAACTGTATCGATTGCATCCCTTGTAGTGCCGGGCATACTGTTGACGATCACTCTTTCCTCACCTAAAATACTGTTAATCAGTGATGATTTACCCACATTAGGTCTTCCGATCACTGCAACTTTAACAGCATCGGCTGTATACTGATCAGCTTCAATCTGTTCCGGTGGAAGTAAACTACAGATATGATCAAGTAATTCACCTGTCCCTTTTCCGTGAGCCGCCGAAACGCTGTAGGGATCACCCAATCCCAGTCTATAAAAACCATATTTTGACTGTTCCATTTCAAAATGATCAATTTTATTGACGACAGGTACAACCGGTTTACCACTGCGCCTGAGCATTTCGCCGATTTCTTCATCAAGGGCAGTAAGACCTTCGCGGCCGTCAAGCAAAAATACAATAACCTGGGCATCGCTAACGGCCAGCTCAACCTGTCTTCTGACCTGCGCAGAAAGTTGATCATCGCGGCCAAATGTAAGGCCGCCGGTATCAATGATCACTAAGTTCCTCCCGCACCATTCAGATGTGCCATAAAGGCGATCACGGGTTACTCCGGGCACTTTTTCCTCAATTGCTGTTCTTGCAGCCGTCAAACGGTTAAAAAGTGTCGATTTACCCACGTTTGGCCGGCCTACTATAGCGATTATATTATTCATTATCTGTTACCCCTTTCGCTTCGATAGCATTCGAGGCGATTTCATCGATGCGAGCTAAAAGATCAAGCGGACCGCAGACTGCAACTATCTTTATGTTGAGTCTTTCATTCAAATCTTTAAGAGACATATTATCCAAAAAAATGTCACTTTTATCTTTTAACAGGGACTGGCTTATAAATACAATATCACCGGTCACATTTCCTTCCAGGGCAGAGTTGAGATCACTGCCTGTCAGCAGCCCCGCAACTGTAACTGAGCTGCCGAAATAAAGATTCTCGGCGATTACCAAGTCTACCGTAAGGCCTTTAATTTCTGAAAATATCTTAACCAGCTCTTTCAGCAGATGTTCTGCTGATCTGCCTGTAACTACTGTTACGCTTAGTTTATGATTAATTGAAGGCGGCTTAATTCCACTGACCTCTTTCAGCTCATTTAAGAAAATCCTTGCCAGACCAACACCGTTTTCCAGCTGCGGAAAGCCTTCATATGCTTCTTCTTCAGGGTAGGGTTTTCTGGCCAGGCCATAAAATTCATCGGCAAGATAAACAAATCTGCTATTTTTTGATCGCAGATAATCTGTCTGCATAGTTTCTACCAACCTGATTAATTCGTCTGCCTCACCAGCAGTAAATTTTTCGAGCGGCATTAAACCTTCCCGGTGTTCAGTCAATCCTACCGGTACTAGAGCTACCGTAAGTAAATTTTCTCCGAGCTGATCCAGATCGCTCAATGTGCGGATCATTTCGCTACCCGTATTGTAACCGGGACATAATACTATCTGGGCATGAACCTTAATCCCGGCTTCTGTTAGTTTTTTCAGATAATGCAATCCCTTTTCTGCTTTCTTTGTGCCAAACATCTGGCACCTGAGATCAGGGTTAGTTGTGTGTACTGAAACATAGAGAGGGCTTAACTGTAATTTAATAATCCTCTGAAACTCCGCATCTGTAAGTCTGTTTAATGTTATAAAGTTGCCATATAGAAATGACAACCTGTAATCATCATCTTTAAGATAGAGAGAGTCACGCATTCCAGCTGGATTTTGATCAACAAAGCAGAATAGACAGCGGTTGGAACAGCGTTGAAGCGGCGCAATCGCGGGAGAAACGAATTCAAGGCCCGGCGCAGTGTTTCCAGCGAGATTAAGCTTTATTCTCCTGAGAATGCCATCATCCGTAAGCAAAAGCATGGTCAGGCGTTCATCTGCTGTTAATATACGATAATCCAGAATATCTCCTACCGGTTGATTATCGATTCTCAGTAGTTCCCAACCAGCTTTTACACCGGCTTGATCAGCCGGAGAGCCGGGTTGGACAGATTTTACCATATGTCCTTTTGCGCTTTTAATATTTTTATTCATCATTACCTCTTCGGGCATACCGGTCAGGATCAAGTCCCCGCCTGCACATCCATTCAGCTGTATAACCGGTAATCACCAACGGAGTATCTCTAAATTGAACAAGATCTGTTGAACCGGTCATCATCATTATTAACTTCAGTTGATCTTCGATATTTCTGATCCAGTTACAGAGGGCTTGTCGGCCATAGTTCATCAGAATATAAAGAGGCATGCCGGCCATGCCTACTGCCCGGGCGCCAATAGCAAGCGCTTTGGCTATGTCAAAGGGGTTGTGCATTCCACCGGAAGCGAATATATCAATATCACTTTCACCTACTGCTTCAATTACCTCGAGCAAACTGTTCGCAGTTGAAATCCCCCATTCCTTAAATTCCGGATGCAGAGCTTGTCCCGATCGCCCACCTTCAATATCAATAAAATTTGTACCGCCACTGCCGCCGACATCAATGCCTTTTACTCCGCATTCTGCAATTAAACGGGCTTCCTTTTTCGCAATACCTGAGCCAACCTCTTTTACTATTACAGGAACGGTTGAACTGTTGGCGATATCTCTGATTCTTGTAATCATGCCTGAAAATTTATCTTCACCTTCAGGCATTGCAAGTTCCTGCGCAGCATTAAGATGAATCTGCAGCGCATCAGCATCAATCATTTTAACCGCTTTTAAAGCAAGCAGGGTGTCGGCATAGGAGCCTACATTGGCCCATAAACTGCCTCCGGGATTCAACATCCTTGCAATTC
>JAHYJM010000058.1 GCA_019428945.1 Bacillota bacterium
TTGGATAATTCTATATAAACAAAATGCCTTTCCGGCAAACTTATTGAGGAGGTAGTACAATGGCACATGAATATGTGAATACAGAACATGCACCCGGGGCTGTAGGTCCTTATAGCCAGGCTGTAAAGGTGGGCAGCATGGTTTTTGTCTCCGGACAGCTTCCATTGGATCCCGCTTCCGGTGAAATGGTTGGAGCTGATGCTGCTACTCAGGCTGCGCAATGTATGAAAAATATTCTTGCTATCCTGGAAACAGAATGGCTGAATGCTTCGGATATCATAAAAGCTACAATTTATCTAAAAAATATGAATGATTTTGCTTCAGTTAATGAGGTTTATGCCACATTTTTTAATGGAAAATATCCTGCCCGGGTTTGTATTGAAGTGGCAGGATTGCCTAAAGATGCCCTGGTCGAAATCGATGCTGTTGCTTCAAGCTAAGTTGATCAGTCTTCCTTTTTAAGCCTCCGGGCCTGAAAGATTACCTCGTTGCCGTATTTCTGATGCAGTCTGTCCCGGATTTCAGTCAGTTTCTTTTCTTTTTCCTCTGATTCTGTCGGCGATAGAAGGGAAAGCTGACCACCCTGTTCAAGGCCGGATACCTGGATTCCGATTAAACGCCAGGGCGGTTTACCCTTGTGTCTGCTGAACAATTCTTGCGCTGTTTTGTATATATCACTGTCACTGTCAGCAGGGTTTGTAAGAGTTTTACCCCTGGTAATCGTGCTGAAATCAGAAAAGCGCAGTTTTAAAGTAATAGTCCTGCCCGTCAAATTTGCGCTGCGCAGGCGATATCCAACACCTGCCGACAATTCGAGCAGAATTGCATGAATAGTATCCTGATCATATAGATCATCAGAAAAAGTGGTTTCCTCGGAGATAGATTTAACTACGTGCTCAGGTTCAATATTCCGATCATCAATTCCATGCGCATATCCGTGGATCAGATTCGCATTGCTGCCCAGAGTCCGGTTTAATGATTCCAGCGGATAGGCAGCCAGATCTTTAACGGTTCTAATACCAAGCCTGTTTAGTTTTTCACCTGTTACAGGCCCAATGCCCGGAAGCACTCTGATAGAAAGCGGCCAAAGTTCTGAATCTACATTTTCTGCCCAAAGGGCTTTAACTCTGTCCGGTTTTGCCAGCTCACAGGCAATTTTCGCGAGAAGTTTGTTTGTGGAAACACCCACACTAATCGACAGCTTAAGCTCTTCTTTTATATGATCATGTATCATCAGCCCTGCCTTTAAACCTTTCCCTGCCGGAAAGGCCAGGTATGCCTCATCAATGGACACTATTTCAATATCAGGGGTATATTGGCTGAAGATATGCCTGACCTGGCCTGCTACTTCTTTATACCGGGACATCCGGCCTCTGATGATTACCGCACCGGGACACAGGGACAAAGCTTTTTTCATTGGCATCGCTGAATGTACGCCAAATTTTCTCGCTTCATAGGAACAGGTAGATACAACTCCCCGTCCATCAGGGCTTCCCCCAACAATGACAGGCTTTCCCTGTAGTTCAGGACGGTCGCGCTGTTCTACTGAGGCAAAAAAGGCGTCAAGATCACAAAGTAATATATCTTTTATAATCTTCATACCCCAATCGTAGATTTTTTCATCACTGGTGTCAAATAACTCATTTACCCCGCTAAATCACTGCAATTGCATTTATTAAAAGGAATCTTAAAACCATTCTCGAAACTAGTAGCTAAGAAATCTGTCATAAATGGAGAGATACATTTGATAAACACCGAGAGAAACTTGAACAAGAACCTTTTGGCACTTCCGGCCCAAACCCGGCTTGGTGATCTAAAGATGAAGGATATCCCTTTGGATATTGAATATATCTATGCCAAACTGGGGATAAAAGAGGGCAAATTATATGATGTTAAAACAATTCTGCGGATGATCAGTGGCAAGGATCACGGATCATTATCCTTAAAAGACACAAAAGGGGATTTGCCATTTGATCGCCTGAGTGAAGAAAGCTCTTTGCTGGAACTTGATGCTTTAAATGTCGACCATGTTGTAGTATTTAATTCAGGCGGTATTCCTAAATATGTAATAGACAGTGCTATTGAAAGAAAAAAACTGAAGATGTATGAGGAGATAATATTAAATTTTCAGGAGGAAATCTTTTTAACAGATGATAAGGGAAAGATTCTTTTAGTAAACCCAAAAGGGGCAGAAATCATGGGTTTAGAGGTATCACAGATGGTTGGGAACAAAATCGATCAACTCGTAAAACAAGAGATTATTTCCAGCAGTGGCTCCTTGGCTGTCCTTAAGCATAAAAAGAAAATAGATATTATGCAGTACTTAAAGAAAAGTCGAAAATGGCGATTGTGCACCGGTGTTCCAGTCCTGAATAAAAAAGGGGGAATATTATTTACCCTTTGCACCTCCAAGGATATGACAGAACTGGTCGAAATAAAAAAAGAGCTTGAAAACATTGAAGATGAGCTGAAAAGAAAAGATGATGAACTGAGCAATATGCAGGATGAACTTTTTGCCCAGGTTAATTTTATTTCAAAAAGTGTGCCCATGCGAGAAATCAAGGAAACTATCAAGAAAATAGCGCCGCTGGATTTGACGGTTATGATCCAGGGTGATACAGGTGTTGGCAAAGAAGTTGTGGCAAGGGCTATTCACGCTCTCAGTCCGCGTCGGAATGCTGCCTTCATAAAAATAAGCTGTGCTTCATTTCCTGAAACCCTGATCAGTTCTGAACTTTTTGGTTATGAAAGCGGCGCTTTCACCGGCGCTGATGCGAAGGGGCGGAAGGGTAAGATTGAACTTGCTCATGAAGGAACACTGTTTCTGGATGAAATTGGGGAGATATCTTGCGATCTACAGGTTAAACTGTTGGAGTTTCTACAGGATATGGAATTGTACAGGATTGGTGGAACGAAAAAAGTTAAAGTTGATACCCGGATTATTGCTGCTACCAATCGGGATCTTCAGGAGGAAGTCAGTCAGGGGCGTTTTCGCAAAGATCTCTATTACAGGCTTAATATGATCCCAATAATCATACCGCCTCTAAGAGAAAGAAAAGAAGATATTCCGGCTCTTATCGGATACTACCTTGATCTCTATAATCGAAAGCATAACAGGAATGTATCATTTGACGATCAGGTTATCAATGAGTTTGTCAAATATCAATGGCCGGGTAATGTGCGTGAACTTGAACATATTCTTGAGCGGGCAGTAGTTATTCACGGTGATGGTGTCGGTTCGCGTGATAGTTATGCAGAGCTTTTAATCGGTTCCCAGCCGAAACGGGAAGGGGTTTTCTGTTCAGAGATAATCCCCTATAAACAGGCTAAGCGGGAGCTTGAACGAGAACTGGTGGAGAAGGCCTATAAAGTATACGGATCAACTTATAAAGCTGCCGATGCTCTCGGTATAGCCCAATCTACTGTGGTCCGGATTCTGAAAAAGCTTGAAGAGCTTAACGAGTAATGATTTTATGCATCAAGTTTGATGAAATAATTGATTAATTTGTTGGTTTGAATCTAAAAATATATCTTCTCTAAAATCGTTTAAGCGAATATTCATATTGTAATAAGTTAAACATGCTGCTTGACTTATAAATGGCATGTTTTTTGCACCTTTAATATAAAATGACCTGGCATGTGAAGATTGGCCTTAACCCGGCTATAAATATCAAGGAGGTGTACATTATAAGAGACGGTTTGCACTATACAAAATTTTATGGAGGTGATTGAATATGGCTTCAAGGAATTTGCATGCAGGGACCAGTTGTTTCAACGGGCTTGGCCTAAAAATGCTGA
This sequence comes from Bacillota bacterium, assembly GCA_019428945.1. Lineage (GTDB taxonomy): Bacteria > Bacillota > Dethiobacteria > DTU022 > DTU022 > JAABTH01. The sequence continues at coordinate 3,799 of JAHYJM010000058.1, forward strand.
CCGAGGACGAACTGAGCACCCTGCATCTGGCAACTCTTGATGTTTTGCGTAATACGGGAATAAAGGTTGAGAGTAAACAGGCCCAGCAGCTTTTTGCTGAAGGTGGTGCCGATGTAGATTTTGATAGTGGCTTGATTAAAATACCTGCCTATATGATTGAAGACGCTGTAAGTTCTGCTCCTTCTTCTGTAAGGTTGGCCGGCAGAAACCGGAGTAGAGACTTTGTTGTTGAGGGCTCGAGAGTAGGTTTTGTCAATTTTGGCGAAGGCGTTGCCATTATTGATCCTGTTACCCGTGAATATCGCAAAACTTATAAACGGGACGTAGCAAATGCTGCGCGGTTGAGTGATTATTTGGATGAGCTCGATATTAACTATCGTGCGGTAACATCACTTGATTACGATGGTAAGGTTCAGTCTTTACATAATGCTGAAGCTATGTTCTTAAATACTACTAAACACTTTTTTATTGGTGCAGATGGTATAGAGAACTGTAAAAAAATTATTAAGATGGCTTCCGAGGTTGTCGGAGGACGGGAAGAATTAATGAGAAGGCCGATAATCAGTTTCAACGTTTGCCCGACAAGCCCGCTGAGACTGATTCCCGATTGCACTGAAGTAATTATAGAAGCTGCTAGGGCTGGATTACCATCTAACATAATATCGATGGCATTGGCCGGCGCTACTACACCTGTTACGCTGGCAGGAACCCTTGTAACCCATAATGCAGAAGTATTGAGTGCCGTTGTTCTCAGTCAGTTGGCCTCAAAGGGAGCCCCTGTTCTTTATGGCAGCTCGACTACTATGATGGATCTGCGCTATTCGACCACGCCTGTCGGGGCGCCTGAGTTGGGTATGATTTCGGCCGGTGTGGCTAATCTGGCCCGTTATTATATGCTGCCGAGCTTTGTTGCCGGAGGTTAGGCAGATAGTAAGATACCCGATGCGCAGGCTGCCCACGAAAAAACCTTAACTGCATTGTTAGCAGCCCAGGGCGGCGCTAACTTAATTTATGGGGCGGGCATGCTTGAGCTCGGCGTTACCTATGATTTTGCTCAATTAATAATGGACAACGAAATCTTTAAGATGGTCAAAAAAGTAATTGGTGGTATCGAGATCTCTGATGAAAAAATGGCTCTCGATGTTATTCATGAAGTCGGTCCCGGTGGGCAGTTCATAAGCCATGAACACACTTACAACAACTTCAGGATAGAGCAATCTAAGAGTAGGTTGATTGACAGGAATAACAGGACTGGCTGGCTGAATAGCGGAGGGCAGTCTATGACCGATAGGGCATATGAAGAAGCTAATGCCATTCTAAACAGTTACAAGCCTGAGCCTTTACCTGAACATGCTGTAAATAAGATTAGGGAAATTGTTGAAGAAGCAGAAAAGGAATATGGTTTGAAATAGTATTTGCTCCGATCTAAAATAAAAATTGTTGAACTATCAAAATGTAAAAATAGTGTTGTAACAATAAAAGGCAGACCTTCCGGCTCTGCCTTTTATTATGCAAGTGATTAAACATTTTTTGAATCAGGATGATGAAAAAACGCATTACTATGGCAGATTCATAGGAAATATCAACACAGCATTGATTTTTCAAATGGTCAGAAAGCCTTACAATAAAGCTTTTCCAGAAGCTAATATCAAAACTGATAAATTGTGGCATGCTATTTGCACTTAACCACATAAACAGGATTATTGTGTGGCTCATATTATGCAGGGAGGTTAGATAATGAAAAAGATTTTTTCCAGAATGGGGGATGGAAGCGCCCTGTGGCTATCTGAGGATGAACTGCGGCAGGATTTGCGTACCGGCACCGAAGATGCCGCGGATCGCGGTAAAATTGGCCCCTTGAGCGATGATGAACTGGAACGGCTATTCGAAATCTGCGCTGCACCACAAAAAGTAGTCAGTGTCGAACCCGGTCAGGAAGTAGTGCACAGTTTCGATGCAGGCACATTGAAGTTTCCCCTGCGTGGAGGGGTGCCTGTTGATCGCCTCGGAACAGTTATGGCCCACGAGAGGGCATTTTGTTCCGACACATTTGAAGTAGGCCATTCAGACTACAGCTTTAAACCTGTTAAGGCAATTATTGCTGAAGAGCGCCAGTCAATGGAACAGATTCAGCTTAATGCTACTATTCCGGTTTATTACGGGGCTATGCCAAACCTTGGCCTTTACACAAAGCCCGATGGTCCGATTGATAACTGGTCTGAACTGCTGCCGATGGGTAAAGTGCAGGAAGCGCGGGAAGCCCAGGAAGAGGCTTGTGAAATGGCAATACAGGATATTTTTTTTGTTGCCGAGGCAATGCATGAAGCAGGTTCTGACGGAATAAACTTTGATACTGTTGGCGCCTCAGGTGATGCCGATTTTCTGGCCAGTCTGCTGGCAGTTGAAAAACTTAAAAAAGCGATACCTGAAATACACATTGAGATGGGTATGGCCGGTGAATTTGTGCTTGGAATGCATGGGGGACTTAAATATAACGACACTCGCCTGGCCGGACTTTACTGTCACAAGCAGTTGGAGTTGGCAGAAAAAGCGGGTGTTGATATTTTTGGACCGGTGATCAACACAAAGAGCAACAAGTCGGTGCCCTGGAATATTGCCCGTTCCTGCACATTTGTTAAAGCCTGCTCTGAAATATCAAAAATACCGATTCACCCCAATGCAGGCATGGGCGTTGGTGGTGTGCCGGTTACAAGCACCGCTCCGGTTGATGCAATTTCGCGGGCTTCTGTTGCCTTAATTGAAATCGGTAAAGCCGATGGGTTATAGATAGGTCATGGTGACACTTTTGGTATGGCTTTCTTACATGAGCTGGCGACTGGGATGGGTGGAGTTCGCACCGCCGGAGATCTGGTGGCACGAGTCATGGCATCCAAGGCTCTGAGAGTAAATGAAGCCAAAAAATATGTAGCTGATAAGCTTGGTATTTCTGTTTTTGACCTCTGTGATTCGCAGGTCATGCGTGAAGTGAGGGAAGATCTTAACATCGGACATGTTCTGGCCAGGCCTGGAGGGGCAATTGGCATAGAAGCTAAATTCCGGATCGCTAAACTCCTTGATATAGAAATAAACTCGGTTAAAAGATTTAAAGAAAGATCAGAATGCTCTTTATAAAACAAACGAATGCCGTATTGGAGGATGACAAATGAGCGAGAAAGAAATTATGCAGAGTTCAATTGATGCCATCCTTGAAGGGAATGAGGGAAAAGCGCTGGCAACTGCCAGAGAGGCAGTTGATATGGGAGCTGATTTGGTAGCAGTGCTTAACGATGGCTTTAGTGAAGGAATCAGGCAGGTTGGCAACCTCTTTGAACGGGGAGAAAAATTTTTGCCTGAGCTGATCGAAGCAGCAATGATCATGGAAAAGGTAAGCGCTATCATAAACGAGGCAATACTGAAGGATAGCTCAGTAGGTGCAACAAAAATAGGCACCATGGTAATTGCTACAGTTGAAGGCGATGTCCATGATATAGGTAAGGGAATCGTTATTTCCCTGATCAAAACACAGGGCGTAAATGTGATTGATCTGGGACGCGATGTAGGAACTGAAGCGATTATTGAAGGAGCTCTTGAACATGAAGCAGGCATCATCGGAACCAGTGCACTTCTAACATCTACTCTTAACGGCCAAAAGAAGTTAGAAGAAGAGCTGCGAATTAGAGGCTTGCGTAATCGCTTTAAAACAATTGTCGGTGGGGCACCCGTAACCCAGAAGTTTGCCGACAAAATCGGAGCAGATGCATATGCTGAAGATGCTGCAGAAGCGGTGGTCAGAGTCCTGGAGTTGCTTGGTAAATCTAACTAAAGAAAGAGGTGTATACCGGAAGATTCAAGAGTTTAATAGGTTTCCCCTAAAAAAAACCAGTTAGGATGGTGAAAGAAAGATGGAAGAACGTAAAGTAGCAATTGATCCAAAGATTTTTTGGCCGGCTTTAGTTGTAGCGCTGGCAATCAGTCTTTTCCTGGCTTTAAGTCCGGAAGCAGGCGCCAGTGCTGTAAACAGCGCGTTCAGCTTTGTGACCGGTAACTTTGGCTGGTTGTTCCTGGTTGCAGGTATGGCCTGCTTCGTAGTTTTATTGTGGTTAGCTTTTGGCCGATTTGGTCAGGTTAAACTTGGCGGGCCGAATGATGAACCGGAATTCCCATACTTAAGCTGGGTAGCTATGATGTTTTGTGCCGGTATTGGTATCGGGATTATGCTGTGGTCAATTACTGAACCTCTCTACTATCTGCTTGGCCCTCCATTTGATGTAGCCCCTGGCTCGACAATATCAGCTGAATGGGCTCATCTTTACGGGCAGTTTCACTGGGGTTTCAGCGCCTGGGCAATTTACTGTATATTTGCTATTCCTATTGCCTATTCTGTGTATGTTCGCAAAGATCCACACCTGAGAATCAGTTCGACCTGTGCCGGAGTTCTGGGCCGAAAGCTCACCGAAGGACCATTAGGGGTTATAATAGAAATCTTTGTTATGTTTGGTATAATCGGTGGAGTTGGAACTTCTTTAGGCCTGGCTGTTCCGCTGGTCTCAGCTTTAGCAAGTAACATGTTCGGAATAGCAAATACCTTTGGTTTGAATATAATAATTCTGATAATCTGGACAGCAATTTTCAGTATATCTGTATACAGAGGACTCGCTAAAGGGATTAAAGTTCTTAGCGATATCAATATGTATCTGGCTCTTGGTTTGATAGCATTTGTATTAATAGCGGGGCCAACTGTATTTATCCTTAGTTCTTGGACCAATAGCATTGGCCTGCTTTTCAACGAATTTTTCAGAATGAGTTTCTGGACCGACCCTGTAGCTAAAGGCGGTTTTCCTGAAGGTTGGACCATTTTCTATTGGGCATGGTGGTTTGCTTATGGTCCCATGTTTGGGTTGTTTGTAGCCCGTATTTCCAAGGGAAGAACAATTCGTGAAGTAGTTATGGCTTGTATTGTCTGGGGCACCCTGGGTTGCTGGATCTATTTCGCAATTTTCGGTGGCTATTCAATCTACCTGGATGTTAACGGAATTGCCCCGGTATCACAGGTTCTGGCAGAAAGCGGAGGCCCGGCAGCAGTAATTGCCGTACTGAACGAGCTGCCTTTATCAGGGTTAGTGACTGTAATCTATACAATACTTTGCTTTGTTTTTCTCTCAACTACACTTGATTCCTCAGCCTATGTGCTAGCCTCGGTGTGCTCCAAAGATCTCAGGGGTGATGAGCAGCCGGCTCGCTGGAACAGGCTTCTCTGGGCTTTGGTCTTGGCTGTGCTTGCAGTTGGGCTGCTGACTATTGGAGGGTTGCAGACGGTGCAGACTTCAACTATAGTTGTTGCATTACCACTTGTTGCGATAGTTTTGATTATGACACTGTCGCTGGTTAAATGGTTAAATGAAGATTTCAAGGATACCAAACCTAAAAAACTGGCTGTAGATTATCAGCCGGCAGACGAGAAGTAAAATATCAAACCCTGCCATCTCTCCCCATGAAATTAAGTGGGGAGAGATGGCAGGGTTGACCGAAATTGTTGAGTGGTTTCGGTTATCATGTTAGGAGGTGCAGTTTTGCCCAGGAATATGAGAATCGGTCTTAATTATTTGGAAGGCTTTGGTTTAAATGTCCTATCACGCGATCAGCTCGATACGATTCATTTTGCCACCCTTGAGGTTTTTAAGAATACAGGAATTAAAGTAGAATGCGATGAAGCAGTTAAGATATTTCAGGAGGCGGGAGCAGAAGTTGAGTGGCGTGAAGGTCATGCTATAGTTAAAATACCGCCACACGTCATCGAAGATTGTATACGTTGGTCTCCGCCAGAAACAATCTACTATGGCAGAATTCCCGAGCACGACTTCGTTGCAGAACCGAACCGGGTAGGCCACAGCACATTTGGTGAGTGTGTTCAGATCATAGATCCTGAAACACGTAAAATTAAAAAGTCGGTTAAAGAAGATTTAGCCAAGTTTATAAAGCTCTGTGATTATTATGATGAAATATCTGTCATGGCCAGACCGCTCTGCTCTACGGATAAGCCGGCTGAAACGCAACCCCTACACAATCTAGATGCAATTGTGCATAATACTTCGAAGCATGTATTGATAGGACCTCATGCAGGTAGGAATGTAGCAAAATTAAGGCAGATTGCCGCTGCTGCAGTCGGTGATATGGAGCTTTTTAAGCGCAGACCCAGTGTTACAATGTTTGTTTGTCCAATCACCCCACTGACAATGGGTAAGGACTGCTGCGAAATCACCATTGAAACGGCACGCCTGGGTCTTGGTCTTGCTGTTATCCCCATGGCTTTATCGGGCGCTACTTCTGCAGTAACCATGGCCGGAACTCTGATAACTCACAACGTAGAAACTCTATCAGCCATTATATTGGCACAATTAGTTAGAAAGGGCACGCCATGTACTTATTGTTCGATGAGTACAATTATGGATTTGAAAAAAATGGTCGGAGCTGTAGGAACACCTGAGCTAGGTATATTAAGTGCAGGTGCAATTAAGCTTGCCCAGTACTACCAGCTGCCAAGCTTTGTCGGCGGCGGCATCTCAGACAGTAAAATTCCTGATGCCCAGGTTGGATATGAATATGCAATGAACTGCCTGCTCGGTTCACTGTCCGGCGGAAATGTTGTTTATGGCGCCGGAGCGCTGGAGCTTGGTTTAACAATTGATTTTGCCAAGCTTGTTATGGATGTTGATATGATTGCTTATGTTCAAAGAATTTTACGGGGGTATTCTATTACTGATGAACAGCTTGCAGTTGACCTGATTCACTCGGTGGGTCCGGCAGGTGAATTTATGTCTGCGTCGCACACTTTTAACCATATGCGTGAGCAATCACACCCGAGAATATTTGATCGTTCTAACCGAAGCGCCTGGGAATCTGACGGGCATAAAGATGCAGCTGAGCGCGCCTATGAAGAAGCAGCAGCAGTTTTGTCAAGTCACAAACCAAAAGCTCTGCCTGAGGGGGCATCCGCTCAAATTAAAATGATTATTGATGATTTTGAAAAAGAACTCGGCATTAGCAGTAAAAAGTAATCGAGCTATAGAAGTTATTATGAACAGCAAACTTTATTACAGGCGAACCCTGAGATAATCAATGGGTTTGCCTGCGCTTTAATAGTAAGAGGGTAATTCAATGATCAATATTTGTTTTAAATGAATGAATGTGCTATAAACGATAGTGTCTGAGCAAAGATGGTTGCAGTCCGTCAAAAAGAGCAGACTGGTTATAGCCCGGTAGTTGGATAACTTTTGTTTTAATGTAGTGGAAAATACACCCCTAGTGATTACTGAAGAAGAAATTGATATAATGGTATCGATAATTGGTCCGGCTGTGGATGCGGCATATAGGGAAGCCTGTAGATAGATAATAGACTTTGCCGTTTGACTGCGTCCGGGTCGTTATAAAAATAAAGGATTAGAAGAAAGGAGTTTTTAAGTATGGCAGATTTTGAAGCATTAGCAGGAGCGATTATTGAATGCAACGCCGCGAAAGCGGGCGAGCTGACCCAGAAGCTGGTTGACGAAGGCGTAAAACCTACGGATATTATCAACCAGGGCCTGATC
>JAHYJM010000059.1 GCA_019428945.1 Bacillota bacterium
TCTCTTGTGCGCAAAACCCTCTTTAAAACATCCCATGACTGCATCGCCGTTAATACATCCCTGGCCTGCAGGATCAGGTAACCGCCATTGGCTTTATGCAGAGCGCCGGGTTTGATCATGGAAAAATCAGTCACAACCATCCCGAGCCGGTTTTCATATTCAACCCTGCCGAGCAGGTTATAGTAGGAAGGGTTAGTTTCATAGACCAACGGTGCCCCCCGGGTCTCCCGGTTATCAACAAGCAGGTTCACTTTATATCGAGTACCAGCCTGCTCCTGGCTCTGTTTCTGTAACCAGAATAAGGGGCTCTGCTGTTCATCATCTTCACCCCTGAAATCAGCGAGATTTGAAAGGACATCTTCACGAAAAGAAACCAGGTACTTCTTTACTGCCGGAAAACCAGCGTATAGTTCCAAAAGCTCGTTAAAAAGATGCCCGATGGCAGCCAGACCAATTTTCTGATCCAGCTCTTTGAGTTTCTCCTTCAGCTCTTTCTCCACGTGCTGAACACGGCGCATAATTTCCATAGCTTTAAGCTGTACATCTGTTGATTTTTTCTCAAGCGCCTCTTTTTCAGCTTGTTCGAGTTTGGCATAATCCTCTTCGCTGATCTGCTCACCATCTTTCAGCGGTATTGTTACAAATCCGGAAGTAGTACGCTTGAGGGCGAAACCCTGATCCAGCGCTGCTTTGTTCAACTCCTCCAGTAAAACAGATCTTGCTTCCTGGAATTCTTTTACATATACCGATTTCTGTCTCTCATACTCGTCGCCGTTAAAAGCCTTCGGAATATTTTCTTTCAGGTCGTCTAGAAGCTCTTCGATGTGGTTGCAGAAATCATAGCCTGTCCCGGCAGGCAGGTTTAGAGCGATCGGTTCACCCGGGTGTTCAAAATTATATACATATGCCCAATCGTCGGGAACGGGATCATCTGCAGACATTTTTTCAACAATCGAACGGGCGTAACTCGATTTACCAGTACCTGTAAGCCCTGTCATGAAAATATTATACCCGGGTCGTTTGACCCGCAGGCCAAATTCAGTAGCGCTCACCGCTCTTTCCTGTCCAATCATCCCTTCCAGAGGAGCTACATCAGCTGTAGTCTCAAATTCGACATCTTTAACATCACAGGTCAGGCGTAATTCTTCACTTTTTAACTTTTTCCAGGACACTATTCATTCCCCCCTCAGAAGCGTATGAACATAAACTTATTAAGAAACACCTTACGCAGCGTGGGCCGCGGGCAATGCAGATCAAGCGGCCGTGTGTAATCAGGTGATGATGAAATGAACTCCACTGATCAACAGGAATTATTCTTTTAAGCTGTTCCTCAACCAGTTCAACATTATTACCATCTGCCAAACCCAGCCTTTTTGAAACGCGGTAAACATGCGTATCCACTGCAAGAGCCGGTTTATTAAAAGCGCTGCTCAAAATTACATTTGCCGTTTTACGGCCCACACCGGGTAGTTTAACCAATTTTTCAAAGCTGTCGGGAACCTGGCCATCATGCTCGGCGATAATTAAGCGGCTGGCCTGGACGAGGTAGCGGCTTTTATGCCGGTAAAGACCACAGCTTTTCAGGTATGGTTCAAGTTCCGAAGGTTCCATAAGGGCCATATCATGAACTGTTGGCACTTTCCTGAACAGTTCAGCAGTTATTTTATTAACCTGCTCATCTGTGGTCTGGGCGGATAGAACTGTTGAGACTAAAAGTTGGAACGGGTTATCAAAAACCAGGCTTGTTTTAGCCTGGGGATAATGTTCAGCCAGCTTAATACGAATTTGCTTCGCTCTATCAATAACTTTATTTGTCTCTGCCTTTTGTGACATACATTATTATAGATCGACAATGAAGTGTGGTAAAGACTAAATCAATTTATTAATCAGAGTTTAAATATCATCGGGTTGTGATATGGACCAGTCTCTTCCCTGCCATTTCTTTAATCATGTCAGCGTTGTAGCCCAGGCTTTTCAGAATTTCATCTGTATGCTCGCCATGACGGGGTGGTTGCAGACGAATTTCACCAGTAGTTCCGTTAAATAAAATCGGAAAGCCGGTCATTAACTCCTCTTTTCCGTCACGGATTCTGTTTTTTATCCAGTATTTTCCTTCCCTGCTCACCTGATGCTTAATCGCTTCATCGAGCTGAAGAACCGGTTCGCAGCATGCATCGATCGTGATAAAATGTTCTTCCCACTCTTTCCTCGTCTTCTTCTTAAAGATTGCTTTTACTTCCGCGATCAATTTCTCTCTGCACAGATTATCAAACTGAAGTTCTACCCACTCTTTTCTGTTCACTGACTCGCAGAATCTTTGCCAGAAAACCGGTTCAAGAGCCCCTAAACTCATGTAGCCACCATCTGCTGTTTCGTAAATGTTGTAACAGGCATAGGCACCGGTGATCTGTCCCCTCTCTCTTCCGGGCACTTCTTCATGAGCGTTGATGGCTGAGACAGCATAGGTTAACCAGGGTAAAAGTCCCCTGGTCATCGCTACATCCAGGTAACTGCCTCTGCCGCTCTTTTCACGATCGTAGAGCGCAAACATAATCCCGTTAACAGCCGTTAAAGAACCCCCGGCAATATCGGCGATCTGAACCGCCGGCATTACCGGACCTCCTGCTTTTCCTGTACTGAGATCGAGCAATCCAGAGATGGCAGTGTAATTTATGTCGTGCCCGGCACGTTCCCTGTACTTTCCCTGCTGGCCATAACCGCTGATTGAGGCGTAAATGAGCCTGTTATTTATAGCTTTTAAGCTTTCATAATCAAGACCGAGCCTTGCCATTACTCCCGGCCTGAAACCTTCCACGAGAACATCCGCGCTTTTTACCAGTTTCCTGATTACTTCTTTTCCCTCAGGACTTTTTAAGTTCAGGGCGAGGCTTTTCTTGTTCCGGTTAAGCTGGCGGAAAAATGGACCGCTTCCATCAACAGCAGGGCCGACGAACCTGGTCGGATCGCCGGCCTCCACATCTTCTATTTTTATTACCTCCGCCCCGTAATCACCGAGAAGCATTGTACACAGAGGACCCGGTATCATCCTGGTCAAGTCGACAACCAGGAGGCCTTCAAGGGGCAGGCGGTTTTGTGCACCGGAATGATTCATCATTACCGGTGTGTATAATGGGGCAGCAGCACAGGACCGACACGGCCGTCGGCCGCCCCTGTCTCCTCCAGTTCACGATGGTACGCTTCTACATGGTCAAGATTAAGCCCTTCAGGAGTTGAGGCCTCCTTACTTACTGCGGCAGCATGACGTCCTGCTCGTCTCCCAAAGACAATAATATCAAGCAGGGAATTGCCCATCAGCCTGTTTGTGCCATGAATTCCCCCGGCTGCTTCTCCTGCGACATAGAGGTTTTCAACTGCTGTCAGACCGTTTTCATCAATTAACAACCCGCCGTTCTGGTAATGCAGGGTCGGGTAGATGAGCATCGGTTCCTTGCGGATATCGACCCCAAAGCGCTGGAACTGACGCATCATCGCCGGCAGCTGTTTTTCAACAGTTCCTTCGCCATGAATCAATTCGATTATCGGAGAATCAAGCCATACCGCCGTGATTCCCGTCGGCAGCGGTACACCAAGCCCGCGTTCATCGCATTCCCTGAGAATTGCCGATGACTCAACATCCCTGGTTTCAAGGTGATAAACAAACTGTTCACCCTTGATATTCAAAGGAGTCGCTCCCAGGCCCCGGGTTTTTTCAGTAACCAGCAGGCCGAGCAACTGGGGGGGGTAAGCTCCACCGGTGGGGTGGTATTGGATAGAATCGGCATAGATTGTTTTAGCCCCGGCCCTGTAACCGATTACCAGGCCGTCCGCAGTCGCCCCATAATGGTTGCTGGTTGGAAAACCGCGGTAATGAAGCCTTCCGGAACCTCCGGTGGCAATAATCACCGTTTTTGCCCTGGCTATGAGGTACTGTTCTGTTTCCAGGTTAAAGAGAACTGCCCCTGCCGCTCTCCCTTTACTGTCAAGGATAATCTCAACGGCAGCGCAGAACTCGACAATGGTGACTCCTTTGTTAAGAACTTCGTCACGCAGTGTGCGCATAATCTCAGCGCCGGTGTAATCCCTGGCAGCATGCATCCTCTTTCTCGATGTTCCGCCGCCGTGAATCGTGACCATCGTACCGTCATCTTTTTTATCAAACATTGTACCCATATCTTCGAGCCATTTAATAACCAGCGGTGCGTCCATAACCAGGGCGCGGGCAAGTTCAGGAACATTTTCGAAACGACCGCCGCCAACAACATCAAGGTAGTGAATTGCCGGTGTGTCGTTCTCCTTGTCGGCAGCCTGAATTCCGCCCTGGGCCATCATTGTATTGGCATCGCCAAAACGCAGTTTGGTGGCGATCATAACATCAGATCCGGCCGCATATGCTTCGAGAGCCGCAGATGCGCCGGCACCGCCACCGCCGATAATCAGCACGTCCACATCATAGTCAGGATCTGCATTCAAATCGAGCTTAGTGTCGCGTAGACGGCTCCATGATTCAAATACATCGGCCATTTCAACCGGCATCCTGGCACCTTTATTCACCCCTACTTTAATATCCCGAAAACCGTTGGGGTTGTAATCGGGGTGAAATTTTTCCAGAACATCCTGCCGTTCCTCCTGAGACATACGCGGGTAATGAACACCGACCCGGGAGGCCCTGCTTTCTTCTACTTTTTTAACAAGTTCGCCTAACTTTCCTGTATAAGCCAATTATGCTGCTCCTCCTCTCCGGTTCAGTTATTCAATCTCCCTGGTGTTGTACATCTCCTGTAGTTTCGCCTGGTTGGAATTAACCAGCGCGTCTATCTCGGCATCGCATTCACCTGCTTCAATCGCCTTGGTTCTTTCTGCGAGAAATGCATCAGGCCTGGCTATATAACGGCTGTACAGCCGCCTTGCGGTAAGAGCGGCATTGTAATGAACAATATTCGCCGGACAGCGCGATACACATAAGCCGCACATCAGGCAGTCAAAAGATATATCAGCCGCTTTCTCAAAATCACCGCGCTGAATGTAAGCGATATACTGCATTACATCAATATCCTGCGGGCAAACCTTGGTGCAGGAACTGCATCCAAGGCAGCGATATACTTCAGGGTAAAGCTGGGCAAAATGTGCCGTAGAAGGCTTAATCTCTTCAAGGTCAAAGGTAGCTTTCCGACCCGGGAAAAATGGAATCTGGGCCAGGTACATGCCGTCTTCAACCTTGGTCTGACAAGCCAGACCAACTTTAAGTTCAAAGTCACCGGCGATGCGGTAAACTGTGGCGCAGGCGCCGCAGAAACCAGCCCGGCAGCCACAGCCGCGTTTTAGCTGATAGCCGGCGTATTCCATGCCATCCATGATCGTAAGCGTTTCCGGCACGGTGTAGCGTTTGCCCATGATAAATATATCAACCATTTTAATTTCGTCGCTCATGTTAACCTCCTTGTATGCTGCGGCTTATTCAGCGGGCGGGGCTGGTATGAAGCCCTCGTCCATCAGCAGTTTGGTCTGCCGCTGGGCTTTGCCAATTGAATCTTCAGCCAGTTTATATATTTCATCCCTGCTTAATTTCTTCCTGGCCACACCTTCTTCGATCGCTTTTAATGCGGTAGCAGTTGCCACCCGGGGAAATACTTCCCACATATCCATGGTCGGCAGAATTCTCTCGGGATTCATACCGCCATCAGGAGCGCAGGCAGCCAGTTCTTCGGCCGCTGCAATACACATGGTATCAGAAATCTTGGTGGCCTGAACATCAAGAACCCCGCGGAATAAAGCCGGGAATCCCAGTGAGTTATTAACCTGGTTCGGGAAATCAGATCGCCCGGTTGAAACTATTTTTGCCCCAGCTTCAAGCGCTTCCCAGGGCCAGATTTCCGGAATCGGGTTGGCGCAGGCGAAAACAATTGCATCCTTTGCCATGCTTGAAATCCATTCTTTCTTGACGGTATCGGGGCCTGGGGTCGAAAGGGCAATCATTACATCGGCTTTCACGCAGGCTTCAGCAGCAGCACCGACCAAGTTAGCAGAGTTTGTTGTTTTGCATAGTTCCCATTTAACAGGGTGTTTTTCCTGCAGTTCAGTCCGTCCTTCATGCAGGGTACCTTTGCTGTCAACCATGATGATATTACCGGTATTGGCTCCTGCCGCTTTAAGCATACGCACGGTGCAAATATTGGCCGCTCCTGCGCCAATCATAACTATTTTCGCATCGCTCATTTTCTTTCCTACAATTTTCAGGGCATTGATTAAACCGGCCACTGTAACCATAGCTGTTCCCTGCTGATCATCATGCCAGACAGGTATATGACATTCCTCCTGGAGGCGATCAAGAATGTAGAAGCATTTCGGGCTTGAAATATCCTCAAGGTTAATACCGCCGAAGCAGGGTTGAAGCATCTTGACAAAGTTGATCAGTTCTTCGGGGTCTTTAGTGTCGACACAAACCGGAAAGGCATCTACACCGCCCAAATATTTAAAAAGCAGAGCCTTGCCTTCCATGACAGGCATACTGGCTTCGGGGCCGATATCCCCCAAACCTAAAACCCTGGTTCCGTCTGAAACCACGGCCACAAAATTACCCTTGTTGGTATATTCGTATACCTTTTCTTTATCCTTGGCAATCGCCTTGCAGGGTTCGGCCACACCGGGTGTATACCAAATCGCGAAGTCTCCGATATCGCGCACGCAGCTTTTCAGGTTAACCTCTATCTTTCCCTTGTAAAAAGGGTGTAGACGCATAGCGTCAGCAGCCGGCTTTTTCGCCTTGGCCAGCAGTTCATCTTTGTTCATAGTCATTTACCTGTCCCTACTTTCCTCAATTTGATTATTAATAAAACATACTTTAAAGCTTATCCTTCAGGCATATTATGCCTATCCCCTGTAAATACTGTTTTTTTTAACATTTTACAGGGGCAGAATCAATAATCTACCTGGCGTACTGCTTTGCTCCTTCAGCATACAGATCGTTTCCGTAAGCATCATTAATTACCGTGGCCGGAAAATCCTTCACTTCTAGGCGGCGGATTGCCTCGGCGCCAAGTTCAGGATATGCCACTACCTCACTCTTGGTAATCCGCTTGGAAAGTAGTGCCCCCGCCCCACCTACTGCAGCAAGATATACTCCCTTGTACTTAATGAGAGCATCTCTAACTGCCTGGTTGCGCAGACCTTTGCCAATGCAGGCTTTCATACCCCGTTCAAGCATTTTTGGAGTATAGGCATCCATCCGTCCGCTGGTGGTCGGACCGGCCGACCCGATTGCCTGCCCCGGTTTCTCCGGAGTGGGGCCCACGTAATAAATAAACTGTCCCTGCAGATCAAGCGGCAGTTCTTCTCCTTTATCCATTAACTCCACAAGTTTTTTATGGGCAGCATCCCTTGCTGTATAAATAACCCCGTTTATCAAGACATTATCACCCGCTTTGAGCGACATAACAACTTCATCGGTAAGGGGAGCTTCAATTCTTTTCGGTTCCATTAAAGTTTTTATACCTCCTTTCACTCTATAATTATTAAATAGTTCTCTCCAGATGGCGGCAGGCATGACAGTTTATATTAACAGCCGCTGCCATACTCGCTATATGAGAAGGAAATGTTTCAATATGTACTGCCAGGGCAAAGGTTCTTCCGCCAAAACCCTGCGGACCCACGCCCAGATCATTAATCTTGTCTAATATTTTCTTCTCCAGGGCGGCGAATGCTTCATCGGGATGGGGTTCGCCCACTTTGCGGAAAAGAGCTTTTTTGGCATTAACTGCAACCTTGTCAAAGGTACCGCCGATGCCCACTCCGACAACGATTGGCGGGCAGGGATTCGGCCCTGCAGCCTTAACATGGCTGACGACAAAATCAACCACACCTTCTTCGCCATCTGAAGGTTTGAGCATTTTTACCGTGCTCATGTTTTCACTGCCGCCGCCTTTAGGGGCAAAGGCTATCTTCACTTTATCTCCCGGCACAATATCGGTATAAATCACTGCCGGGGTATTGTCACCCGTGTTTTTCCGCTTGTAAAGAGGATCGTCCACGATCGATTTGCGCAGGTAACCTTCCTCATAACCCTTGCGCACACCGGCATGAATCGCCTCTTCGAGTGTGCCGCCAGTCAGGTGTACCTCCTGGCCCCACTCAACAAAAAAAACAGCAAAGCCCGTATCCTGGCAGATCGGAATTTGCTCATCTCTGGCGATCTCAACATTTTCAATCAGCTGCTTCAGTACTTCCTTACCTGTTGGCGACTCCTCAGTCTCCAGGGATTTTTTCAGGGCATCAAAAACATCTTCCCCCAGATAAATGTTCGCTTCCTGGCACATCTCGGCCACCTGCTCGGAAATAGTTGACGCGGCAATTTCCCGCAAAACCGACACCTCCCTGATCTTCATAAAATTAGTGCAATACTTTATTTTTCTGCCCGGGAGATGAAATTCCTGCCGCTTATTATAATATTTATTATAATTCTAAAATTTATTTTAAAACCTCTGAACGCTTTACTTTATCCTTCAGAAATTCCCACTCGTAATCAATCTCTTCCTGCAGCACTCTCAGGCGGTCCCTGTCAATATCCTTGAAACGTTTCTGAATGCCCAGGTATTCGCTTAAGGGAGTCCTTTTCTCTTCCAGGGGCAGGGTCATCTTCCAATCCATACCGTACCTGACTTCAAAAAGCGGAAAGGCGCCACTTGAAACAGCAAGCCTTGAAAGCTCAATTGTTTCGGATGATTCTGTGCCCCAGCCCGGAGGACATGGTGAAAGAATATGTATGAAACGAAAACCGCTGATTTTCTGGGCAGTTTTCAGTTTATATTCCATATCCTCGGGAAAAGCCACTGTTGCAGTCGCAGCATAGGGAATGCTGTGAGCGGCCATAATCTGCATAATATCTTTTTTCTGACCCTCCTTAAATAAAGGATAGGGTGCCGTATTTGTCCGGGCTCCGAATGGTGTCGCCGAACTGGTCTGCATACCGGTATTCATATATGCTTCATTATCATAGCAAACGAATATGAAGTCTTCATTTCTCTGTGCCGCACCTGAAAGCGCCTGCAGCCCTATATCAAAAGTACCGCCATCACCGGCCAGAACTACTACAGTTGTGTCAAATTTACCCTTTGCATTAAGTCCCCTGCGCAATCCGCTGCCCACAGATCCCGCGCTTGGGAAAGGGCAGTGCAGGATCGGGCATTTCAATGCTGTAAGCGGCGGTACTCCGGCAATAATGCTCCAGCAGGATGCAGTAAGCACTATTGCCAGATTCGGACCTAAAGCCCTGGTCAGAAAGCGGACGGCAAGAGCTGCCCCGCACCCCGGGCAGGCGCTGTGCCCGGAATATAGCATTTCATTTTCCCGGTTCATTTCTTCTATTTTCATAGCAATTCATCCCCCCACCTGTAACCGCTTTTAACGTTTTGATCAATCGATTCGACCATCTCGATCAGCATTTCCCCGGTCAAATCAATACCCCCGGCCAGACTAAGCTCATAAATAGCCGGCCGATCTTCCAGGCCGTAAAGAGCTGCTTTCAGCTCCTGGGCAAATATACCCCCGGCGCCAACCGAACAGTTGCGGTCAATTACCACGATCCTTTCAAATTCACTTTTTTTAAGGATCGCCCTGATCTGTTCAGCAGGGAAAGGGCGGAACATCCGCAGTTGGATCATGCCGGTACCGGCCAGCTGCGGTAAAGACCACCTCACAGTTTCAGCCGTAGCTCCTGCCGCAAGAATGGCAGTTTTCGCCCCCCGGGGAGTAACTGCATCTACAGCGCTGTAGCGGCGACCGAACACTTCTTCAAAATTGCTGTTGATTCCCTCGAAAAGGGCCGGCGCTTTCATCATCGCTTCATATTTTAGTTTGATCAGCTGAATCTGTTTTTCACCGGGTATGATCCCGTGAATATTTCCCGGCTCGCCGGGAACAACCTGGGGCGGAAACGTCGGAGGCCCGATAAATCTTTCAACCTGTTTCTTGTCGGGAATGTCTACCGCTTCATAGGTATGCGAGATATAGAAACCATCAAAAACAACCATGCAGGGTAGAAGCAGCTCTTCACTGAGCCGGTAAGCCTGAAGGATCGTATCAAAGACTTCCTGGGCTCCTGAACAATAGATCTGCATCCAGCCTGTATCTCTCTGACTCAGGCTGTCGCCCTGATCGGGATCGAGACACCAGGGAGCGCCGATTGAACGGTTTACATTAACCATCACTATCGGAAACCTGGCGCCGCTGCACCAGTGAATCATTTCATGCATATACGCAAGTCCGTGCGATGCAGTAGCAGTAAAAACCCTTGCCCCGGCAGCTGCCGCCCCGTTGCAGCAGGCAAGCGCTGAATACTCTGACTCGACACTGACAAATTCAGCGCCAAGCTCCCCCCTGGCATCAAAATTGGCCAGGGTTTCCACAATCGCTGTCTGGGGTGTGATCGGATAAGCGGCAACCATATCAACACCAACCCGCTGAACAGCAATCGCTGCAGCCTGGCTTCCGCTTACAACTTCAAATGGCATATCTAGCTTCCTCCTTCCATAACCAGGGCTCTTGCCGGGCATTCTTTAACACAAATGCCGCAGCCTTTGCAGTAGTCAAGGTTAAATTCATAACGTCCGTTTACATTATCAACGGCCAGATCGGGACAGAAAAGATAGCATATCCCACATGAGTTGCACGTTCCGCACCCCAGGCAGCGGCCTGCTTCCGAGGTTGGTTCAGCCTGATGTTCCATTGGCTGCATGTTGATCCTTGAAGCCAGATTCAATTCTTCGAAAGATACCGGCTTTTCCCCGCTTGCCGAAACAGATGGCCCCGGCTTGCCTTCCAGGTTACATATAATCGCTTCTGCAGCAATCCGGCCAGCCCTGATTGCCTCAGGCACAGTAGCCGGTCCGCTGGTCAAATCGCCCCCGGCGATAAAACTTCTTGCCTCGTTAAGAGCTCCCAGAACAGAGTGATCGGCGTTCTGACCGAGAGCCATTATTACGGTTTTACCCCTTTTCTTAAAAGATTTAGTCCGGTCAATAATCAACCCGTTTAAATTCGTTTTGCTGAAATCAAAAACAATTTCCCTGGCATTGCCATTGACACTTCTAATCTCCCGGGGCATGGCATTAAATATCAGCTCAACCCCTTCCTTTTCAGCTGCTTCAACTTCTGTCTGATCCGCCGGCATTTCAGCCCTTCCACGCCGGTAAACCAGGGTGACATGGTGAACTCCCGGCAGACGCAGGGCACTGCGGGCACTGTCCAGAGCTGCATTGCCTCCCCCGACAACCACCACGGGCCCTTCAATTTCAGGCAGCTCAGATCTGTTGTATGCAGATAAAAAATCGAGAGCATTCCAGACCCCTTCTTTATCTT